>JBKOZJ010000051.1:0-11959 GCA_046725875.1 Actinomycetota bacterium | reverse complement strand
CACCGCCGCGCGCGATCGAGGGTCGCCACGCTGAACAGCACGCCGAGGTCCGCGACCTGAACGAGGCACGGGAGGCCCGGGCAGCGCGCGTGGCGGGAGCGCACAAGGCCACTCCCGGCCCGTCGGTGCCGAGCCAGGCCGGTCCGAGCCCAGCGGATCTGGTGTACGAGGACCCGCACCGCGGCGGCTACGACCACGGCTTCGATCCGTATCACGACTCGTTCGCTGGGGCCGACTACCCAGCTCCAGCGCCACAGGCACCTGCGCATGCAGCGCCCGCAGCCACCCTCCCAACACCGCCGCCGCTGCCCGCGCCACCACCCACCGTCACGCATGCACCAGCGGCCTCGGCAGCCCCAGTACCGGCCTATGTCCCGGCTCCGGCGCCAGCCGCCTACGCCTCCGCGCCCCTCGGCGCGTCGTCGTTCGGGCAAACGTCCACGGCGTTCGCTCAACACCCGTACGTGTCCTCGCCCTACACCGACGGGGCCCTTGCCGCGATTGCGACACCCACCACGTTTGCGGACTCGTACGAGCCACCCTCCTACGACTCGCGGCTTCCTGAGCCCCGCCAGCCGGACAGCCAGTTCGACGTGGTGCTGCCCGACCCGGCCGGCGAGCCGGCGCTCGCGTTCAAGAACGGGCAATGGTTCAAGCTCGGCGTCGGCGGGATCACGAGTTCGCCGATCACGGTGCGCTCGGCCGTACTCGACCACTCGGATCTCGCGGGGTCCGTCGTCCAGATCCTGTGCTGGTGGATGCGCGAGAACTCGCGCCGCGAGCGGGCACTCGACATCGCCACCGAGCTCGCCTTGGCGGTGACCGAGCTTACGCACATGGCCGACCTGCGCACGAAGACGCCAGCCTTCTACTGAAGCGACCCGCGTCCGGCGTGTGACCGCACCAAGATCGGCACCGTACCGCTCGGGCAGTGAGCCGGTTCACAGTCGTAGTCAAGGAGGAGCCGCGGGCACGCCGAGTTCGGCGCGGAACAGGCGCAGCACGTTGGCTCCGAGAATCTTCTCGACGTCCGCATCAGGCAAGCCGCGGCGGAGCATCGCCTCGGTTACCAGCGGCAGCCCGCGAGGTCCGTCCAAGCCAGGGATCGCCGCACGGTCGATTTCGTTCCCGGCGTGCGGCGGCGTTAGATCGGCATCCACCTCGGCGATGAAGTCAGGCCCCAGACCCACGTGATCGATGCCCGCAACCTCGACGATGTGCTCGATGTGGTCGAGCAACCGATCCATCGTGTGCTCGCGCTCGTCGATGAAGTCGGCATAGAAGTTCACGCATACGACGCCGCCGGTCGCGGCAACACCCTTGAGCTGGTCGTCGGACAGGTTGCGATGGTGGTCCCGGAGGGCGCGCGCCGACGAGTGGGTGGCGATGACGGGCCGGGTGGTGATTTCGAGCACGTGCGCGACGCCGGAGACGCCGAGATGACTGATGTCGAGAAGGACGCCGAGCCGCTCCATCTCGGTGACGGCGGCAACACCGGCGGACGTCAGCCGACTGCCGGTTGCGTCCTCCGCGCTTCCATCGGCCAGAGCCGTCCGGCCGAAATGGGCGAGAGACGCGATGCGCAGCCCGAGCCGGTAGAGCGTCTCTAGAAGCTCGATGTCACTGTCGATCGCCGGGCAGCTCTCGAGCGCGAGCACGAGCGCGATCCGACCGGATCTGAGCGCATCATCGATGTCCGTTCCGTCATTGCACAGGACCACCAGGTCCGGGCTGCCCTCAGCGATGCGATGTGCGGCCTCGACCATCCGAAGCGTCTGCCGGAGCGCGCCGTCCGGTCGGTACTCGTCGTCGATGAAAACCGGGAGGACCTGGATGTTCACTCCGCCGTCGCGAAGCTGGGGTAGCCACTGGTGGGCGAAGAACGGAGACCACTGCTCGACAGGCCGGGCGACGACGGCCATCAGCAGATCGTTATGGGTGTCGGCAACAACCGCCTTCGAGTGGAATGCGGTCGCAGTCTTGGTCATACGTCCCTCGCTCCACTGCAGTACCTGCTCGCCACCGTACAGCGGGAGCGGCGACACTACGCGCACCACGGCAGCGTCCGGCTTAGCTTCAGGCAGCGCGACGGTCCGCCTCGCGATGCAGGTCATCGCCCGCCGAGGCCGAGGAGAGGCTGGCAACACGGCGACGACGACGAGTAATTATGACCGCAACGGCGATGACTACAACGAGCACGGCGACGGCGGTCGCGCCGATTCCGAAGGTCTGGAGTATTCGCTCGCCGGAGGCCCCGAAGGCTACCCCCAGCAGCACACTTCCGCTCGCCCATGCGATGGTGGCAGGAACATCGAAGGCAAGGAAGGTGCCATACGGCATCCCGGCCCCCCCAGCGGTGAACGGCATCAAGGGTCGGACATAACCGACGAAACGCCCGATCACCACAGCGAGGCCACCGCGCCGGCCACCCATCCAACCGCGGACCCGGCGCAGCCGTCGATTCCAGGACCGGCGCCGGCGGGAGATCCTATCCGCCCAGCGGAAGCCGTACCGGTGGCCCAGGAGCCAACCGATCGAGTCGCCGATGATTGCACCGGCGACGACCACCCCGATCAGGAGCGGGACGCTCAGCTTCTCCGGTCTGGCAAGCGCGCCGGCCGCGATGATGACCGTCTCACCAGGGACGATCAGACCTAGGAATGCGCTGGTCTCGCCGGCGGCGACTGCAAACACCACAACATAAACGAACGTCGCGGACAGGCCGGCGATATCTAGGGACTGCACGCCGCGCTCCCTCCGCCGGCATCGGCCTTCTCCACGAAAACGGAGCAGCGCCTCCGAATCATTCCCGGAACCAAGGCGTGAGACACCAAATGTCTGCCGGCGAACAAGATCGAGGGGCACCCTCCACCCAACTGGTCGGGTGGAGGATACCCCTCATGCGGAGTAGTGAGCGGCCTTAGCGATCTAGAGGGCCGATATCGGGGTTCTCCAGATTCCGCGGCCATGGGTCGCGGCGTAGAGCTTGCCGTCCGGGCCCACGGAGATGTCGAACACCGTGGTCAGCGGCAGCGCACCAGCGGCTCCGGCGATGCCGCCGACCCGCTTCCAGCCGGTTACGTTGCCGGACCCGTCGAGGCTTCCGACCATGACGCCATAGTCGGTGCCGACGACGAGCTTGTCCCCGACTCGCAGCACGTCGGTCGCCGGCACGTCGGGCGTTCCGGCCGACTCGTTTGTCCAGGTGACCCCGCCGGTCTTGGCGAGGACGCCCTTCCAGACGTGGTCCTGCTGGGCACCGGGCCCCTCGATGAAGCGGCGGTTGTAACCGTTGAACACGAGGTAGATCGTGGCCGTGTTGGCTCCGACGCTGTCGATGTAGACCGCGTTCGGGAAGCGGTTGGGGAGCCCGGTCATGTCGAGCTCGTGCCAGCCGCCACCGAAGTTGGTCATGACACCGCGGCTGAAGCTCTCGCTGTTGCAGTTCACTTCGCCGCACCAGGCCGCCACGATCACATCCTTGCTGGCGTCCCGCTTGGCGCTCGGGTTGGCGACGGCGTCGAGCCCAACGACCATGCGACCGGGCGTGCCGAGCGTGGCCCGCTTGGTCCACCCATGGTTGGCCAGCGACTCCGCCTGCTCGGGTGTGATTGAGAAGGCGAGGTCGTGTGACCAGATCGCGTTGCCGCCGGCCACCCAACGCCCGCCCTGGTGATCGCCCGTGTTCTCGGATCCACGTACGACCCGGAACGGTGCGGTGAACCGCGGGTTGGCATCCGGGACGGACACGTCGAACGCCGCGCTGTGCGAACCGTCGGTCTGTCCGCAGTTCTTCGTCATCCACAGCGTGAGGTAGACGTACTCGTCGAGGATGTGGCATCCGTTCCTCGGGTCGACGATGGTGTCACCGCCGTCACCACCGAACGGCGAGACCAGCTCGGTATTGCCTTCGTTGTCCTTGCGGTCACCGCGTAGCAGCGAGCCACCGTTGTCCTGGAGGCCACCCGCCACGGCATAGCCACCGCGTTCTGGGTCCGTGCCGACACCGACCGAGTAGTACTGGAGCGTCCGCAGGCCCCGCGAGTGGTTCGCCCAGTCAGTCGCGTGGCCGTCCTGGTTCGCGGCGCCGTTGAGTGGCCGGGACTTCACGCCGCCGTCGTTGCCAACATAGACCCGGCCGCCAAAGGTGACGATCGAGTGCTGGTCGGGGTGCGTCGTCTCTGGACACGTGTTGTCGTCATCGCTGATCGCCCAGCAGCGGAGCCCGAAGTTCCAGTACGGACCCGGCGTCATCCAGCTGGTGCCGCCGTCCTTCGTCTCGTACACCTCTTCCAGGCCAAGCCAGACGTGATCCGGGTGTCCGGGCTGGGTGAGGATGAAGTTGTTGTACCAGGCCTGGATGCCTGGCCGGTAGAACGTGCCGTTGCCGCCGGTGAGAGCCGAACCGGACGCCTGGAGCTTGCCGCTGTCGGCGATGCGTGTCCACGGCCCGGCGAGCGTGCCGCTCGGCGACTTGAAGACACCGTAGAGCACGGTCTGCGGCGAGTGCTGCAGCTTCGTCGGCGACTCGACGATCGCATAGAGGACCGTCTTGTGTCCGCCAGCGTCCGTGCCCCAAGCGAACTCAGTGTTGCCAACCTGCTGATAGCCAAGGACGCCTTGCGGGTTGACCTGCGTGTAGGTCCCTCTCGCGCCGGTGGCGCTGAAGTAGAACCCGTTGTACGACGCGTCGCCGCTGCGCCACGCGGCGTTGACGAGGACGCCGCCCTTGTCGTCGATGGCCACGTCGTTGACCATGTTCTTGTACGGCGTCTTGATGTTGCTATCCGCTGACGGGTTCGGCATGAACACGTTCGTCCACGTCCTGCCCGTGACCGGCACGTTGGCCGTGCTCAGCGGATAGCGCCAGAGGCCGCGGGTGGTCGCCGCATACGCCCAGTGGTGGACGTTGTCGAAGCGGACCTTGTTGATTCCCCGGCTCTCGAGTTCAGTCCCGCCCAGCCGGTCCGCGCCCGTGAACTGAGCCGTCCCGAGCGTCGGGTCGGTCGCCCGTGGGTTGCGGTAGACCCCCGCACCGACGTAGGACGTCCCGCCCGTGTTGGCCTCACCGGTCGCGTACCACAGTGCCCCGTCGTGCCATTCCAGGTCGCCCGTGGACAGCGAGAGGATGCCGTCGGAGATCGGCTCCCAAGCGCCGTCGTCAGCAGGATTGGCCAGGTTGTTCAGCTTCTTCCGGAATACGCCGCCATTGGCGCCACCCGCGAAGAGGTAGCCGTCGCCCGCGGCGAGGCCGGTGATCCGGCCGGCCACGTAGCCCCAGCCGCCCGAGGAGTTGGAGAACTCCGGGTCCCGGTAGTTCGGGTCGTCCGCGTCGTAGGGGAGGTTGGTCACCTCGGTCCACTGGCTGCCGTTCGAGGTCAGGCGGCGGAAATCGCCCAGGCTGGCCGAGAGCTGGCCGGCCGCAACGGACCCGTATGGCGCCAGCCGCGCGTTGGCTACCGATGTGATGGAGTTGTAGATCTCGGAGGATTCGGACCCCGGGTCGCCGACGATCGACTCGACGCCTTCGTGTTCCTCGCCCTCCTCTTCGCCGATCTTCTCGAGATACCCGCGGTAGCGGGGCTCTGCGCGGTCGTCATCCCCGTTGAGGGTGGCGACCAATACGGTTGCCGCAGCGATCGCCGCGACCGATCCGGCCGCGATTAATCTGCGCTGCGAAAGCGAGATATGGGCCATACGTGCTGCCCTTTCTAGGGATCTTGAAGGGGGTTCCGGGGCGAGGCTGATAGAAACAGCCCGTCACGTCATCGCTCCCGGCTGGTTGAGTGTTGCATCTTCTCGCCCACCCTGTCAGCTTTCGTTCGATTTGAGTGACGTAACTGGCGGGCGAGGTGGGGACCGCCTACGGGTGCCGGCCGGTTTGCCACGCGTGCTGCGTGGAAAACCGTGCAGAAAATCGCCTCATTCAGGTCCGGGAAATGACCACCAAGCCTGCCTCATCCACGCGGCCCTCGGCATTCGTTCGCGCCGCCGCGTTGATCCTCGGCGGCTTCGGGCTGTTGTTTGCGCTGATCGCCATCGACGAGGGGTTGGACCTGTTGGTGTTCGGCGGCTTCCTGCTCGGGCTCGGGGGAGCTCTGTGGTGGGGGCGCCGGGTGGGCTACTTCATCGGGCTTGTCGGAACTGCCCTGCTGGTTGCGCTGCTCGGCCTGGTCGCGACGCAGCAACTGGACGCGTCGAGTGCGGTGGCGCTCGGCCTGGCGGCGATACCGCTCCTACTGTTGCTGCCGCCTGCGGCGCGCCGACCCGTACGAGCTCATGACCCGCAGCAAGAGGGGCTCCCGCAGCCCGAGGGATGGACGCGAGAGCTCGGTGGTGGGTGGCTGAAGTTGGTGCTCCTGGCCGCGACCGGCGTGGTCATGTTTACCGTCGGCATCGCACTGGCGGTCAGCGAATCATGGAGCACAGGCGCCACCATTGCTTGCTTCGGCGCGGCACTCTTCAGCTGCCTGCCAGCATTCTCCGCCCGGCCGCGTCGGCGGGCGGGCGTACGCACGACCACTGTCGAGCGTGATGGGAAACGGGTGACCGGCGTCCTCTTCCCGTACTCACCGACCCGCACATTCGGGCTCCTGCTCGGGGCCGGTTTCCTGGGCCTGACCAGCGTCGGGTTCGTCATGAACGCGCGCGAGTTCGCCGACGGCGGCAGCGAGGTGTGGGTGATCCGAATTATCGGCGGCGTCGGCATCCTGCTCTTTCTCGGTGGCGCCGTCGCCATGGCCAGCCGCGGCCGGTGGCGCAGGTGGCGCGTGGTCGTGACGCCCGAGGAGGTGCTCTTCGAGGGAACAGCCCGAGCCGCGGTTCGATGGGACGCCGTCGAGGAGGTCGAGGCGTACGAAATGACGACCTACGTGCGTGGAGGCGTGGTCCACGAACCGTTTGTACGGGTGAGAGCGCGGGAACCGACCGCGATCACTGGTGACCTGTACGACCAGGCGGTGCGGACGCTGGTGCCGATCTTGGCCGAAAGCGTCACCATCCCCATCCGGGCGCTGGCTGTCGAGCCGAAGGCGCTGCTCTACACATTGCGCTACTACCACGCGCATCCCGAGGCGAGGCGAGAGCTGGGCAGCATCGCCGCAGTCCGCCGGATCCGCCGCGGCGATCTAGATCCTGCCGGGGGCTAGTGGCCCGGCCGATCAGGCTGTGACATCGTTGCTGCACTTTGATCTTTGATTCGATCAGAGCTTGGCAGTCTCTCCTCAAGAAGTCGGTGAATCGGTCGCGCAGAAGTGCCTCGCCCCGATCCAATTAATGATCGAAGTGCGGCAGGAGCGCCTCCCTTTGATCCACGTGCTGGTCAGCTCACCCCGAAGAGGCGACGCGGGAAATGTGGTGCGGCTCCTAACGTGTTAGTCGAGGAGGTAGCGACATGACCGATAACCCGATCCAGGTGTTCGTCGCGACGTTCCCGACCGAGCAGGAGGCGGGTGAGGCACTTCGGGACTTCCGGGCGATGGATCGCGAGGGATCGATAAAGCTCGTCGACGCGGCCGTTGTCGTGCGGAAGGCAGACGGCAAGGTGACCTTCGAGGAGACCGCGGATCCCGGCGGCAAGAAGTGGGCGAAGCGCGGCGCAATCGCCGGTGGCCTCGTTGGTTTGATCTTCCCGCCGACGATCATTGCCTCCGCCGCGGTCGGCGCAGCGGGTGGCGGCGTTTGGGGCAAGATCCGCGACCGGGGCTTCCGGGACTCAGATCTCAAGAAAATCGGTGAAAGCATGGAGCCGGGCACCTCCTCGATCATTGCGATCGCGGAGGATCACATGATCGAGCGCCTGCAGCGGAGCCTCGAGGGTTACCAGAACATCGCGCGGCACGCGGTCAGCGCCGAAGCGGCATCGCTCATCGTGGCCGAGGCGGAGGAAGAGTCCACCTAGCCAGCGTCGGGTGGGTCCGGGCTGTGGATGCGGGCGATGGTTCGGCGAGCGTCGCGCCAGGCGACAAGAGCCGTTCGCAGGCGAGGTGAGGCGACGTGCTCACCGCGCCGCCGAGCGCGTAGCTGATCAATTAGCCAGGCCGGGGCGTCCGCCTGCTCGATCGCCTGGCTCTTCGTGAGGAGATCACCGGCGCGCAGTGCGTGGCGGCCACGGGCCATCGACGTGAGGCCGAGGTCGGCGATGACGGGATCCAGCCACAGCCACGGACGCCGCGCCGCCCATGCCCAGTACCCGGTCAGCTCCGCGCGGGCAGCCGAGCGGATGTCGTCGTTGTTCATCGCCGGTAGCACATCGCGCGGCGAGCGCCCGAAGATGGCATAGCCATGCCGTACCAGCTCCGCCCTGGTGATCCCCGAGAGGATCCGCTGCACGAATGATCCATGAGCCCACGTCGGATGCGACCTCCGAACGTCGGCGCACCTTCCGGCGTCGACGTACACGCAGCCGAGGTTCAGACCCGCGGCGGCACCGGCGTCAAGCTGCCTGTGCAGGGCCACGAGCGTGGTCTGGCGGCGGCCGTCAACCGGACCGTCGACAAGCGCGACCAGGTCGAGGTCGCTGACCCCGGGCACGTAGTCGCCGGTCGCCAGGGATCCCGAGATAAGCAGATCCCTGACCCATCCAAGCGCCTCCAGTTGCCTACCGAACTCCAGGACCGCTGGAGGCGAGGTGACCATGCCGGCAGCCTAAGACCAGCCTGCGCAGGGACTGATGATACGGAACCGTGCGCGGCAACCGCGGTTGTCGTAGCACCCGCACCTGCCGGATCGCGGGCGTTGCGAGGAGCGCCGGCAGCCGCATCCGGCCGCGCTACCGTCGGCGCATGGGATCGACCGCTCCCAGGGTCGACGCAAGCACACGGCGGCGTCTCCTTGCGCGTTTCGGTAGCGGCGTACAGCCGTGGTTCGACGAGCTGCCAGGCGTGCTGAGCGGTCTTGCTGAGCGTTGGCAGTTCGAGTTCGACGCGGCGATTCCGCGCGGGAGCGTGTCGGTTGTCTTCCGCTGTCGGATGGCCGACGGGCGGGGCGCAGTGCTGAAGGTCAGCCCCGACCGGACACGTTTGGTGTACGAGGCGGCCGCGCTCGGGGGCTGGCACACCATTCACACTCCTGCGGTGCTCGCGCTCGACGAGCACGGCCGATCGGAAAGGGTCGCCCGATGCGGATTCGCCGTTATCACCCCAGTGATCGAGACGCCGTTCTAGCCCTCGCCCCGAGGCTTACCGAAGGCGTCGCCCCGTGGCGGGATCCGGATGCGGTCCGCACCGCCGTCACCGGCTGGGTGCGGGCTCGCCGGATCTGGCGAGCGCACATGACGCCGCGGTGTTCGTCGCCAAAGACGGCGGCGGGCGGCCGTCGGAGCGGTCAGTGTCACCGAGCGTGTCCACTTTGCCGGTGCGACCGACGCCTACATCGGCGAGCTGATGGTGGATACCGCCGCCGAACGCCGTGGGGTGGGAGCTGCCCTGGTCGCGGCCGCCGAGGACTGGGCCAGCCAGCGTGGCCTGGCCCGCATCACGCTGGAAACCGGCGCCGCCAACCTGGGCGCGCGCCGCTTCTACGCGGCGCTCGGCTACGCCGACGAGGACGTACGCCTGAGCAAGCCGGTGGTCGCCTCCAACGGCCCTCTGTAGCGGCTCCTGACGTGAGCAAATGATGATTCGGGGTCGCGGGATCGGAACCCACGGCCTTGTCCGGGTCCGCTTGATGGGTCAGCGCGGCCGAAAAACGGCGCACCGCCATCCAGGCGGCTAAGCTCCTCGAGCGCGTCGGCGACTGGCAACAGTGGCAGCTTCTCCGCCAGCGGGAGACAACCCCCGTTTATGGTGAGCATTCCACCCGCGGCCCGGCTCAGACCTTCATCGACGAACCGGGTCTTTCCGATACCGGCGTCCCCGATCACCAGCACGAGGCGCACCCGTCCGGCCAGTGCCGACTGCAGCCGGGACAGTTCACCCTCCCGACCGACGAAGGCCCCCCAGTCGGCCATTAACCCAGATCAGCAGGCCGGGGAACCATCGTCAACCGACTTTGCCAAGACGAGTCGGCTCCCCCGAACAGCGCAGTCGGGCGGCGGTTCCGTAACCGGCCTACGTCATTGGGGTCGGGGCCGATGTGACGTGATCATCTTCGGCCGAGCGTCAGAGGTGTGAACACACATTTCCGCCGCTCAGCAGCCCAATCCGCCCGCGGCGACCGTCCACCCAACGGGCGCCCGGCATGCCCGGGTGGGAGGCGACCTGACCCGGCCGCGATCTTAGTCCGGTCGGACCGGGTCGGCTCAGCGGCCAGCAGCCAGCCGCCCCGAATCCCAAGCTGATCACGATGATGCTGCGCTGGCGCGGACCAGCTGGCCGTCCTTCCAGCGCACGGTCGCGATGTGGTGTCCGACTTGGCGCCATCCTGCGTCTAGCTGGAAGCGGCCCAGCAGGGTGGACGTTTCCCACCGGGATACTGCGTCTGCGGCCAGCTTGAGTCGACGTGCGGCCGCGGCGAGAAAGCCGGCTGCGGCGGCCTGTGCGGCGACGTAGGACGGCTCGTGCCCAGTACTTGCGCGATAGGCATGGAGGAACTCGGTGCCGGTCGGGCCGATATCGGGCACCGTATCGTTCGGCCACCACTGTGCAGGTCCGTAGATGCCCTCCGCCTCTGCTCCGAGTTCTCGGCCGAATGCCCGGATGCCGGCCGCGACAGCAGCGATGAACGGTGCTGGTTTGCGGTGCCGGAGGCGACGGACTAGGTCGGTGTCGTGCTCGAAGTGGCCGGCCAGCAACCACGCAGCATCGGTCGTCTCGAGCCTGTCGATCGAGCCGGACTCTACGTGCTGTACACGCATACCTCTTTCTCGTGCGTGGTCAGCCGCTCCCCCAGCAACGGCCCGAGCGAACGGTCCGGGACCTTGGACGATCACCATCCAGTCGTGGTGTTTACTTGCCGCGATATCGACGGATTCATGAAGGTAGGTCGAGGCGGGAGCAGCGATAGATACGAGCATCGGCTGGGCCAGGTCGTCGGCTGAGCCGCCGTGGTTCCACAGCAGCCGGCCGCCGCCTCGAACGAGCGGGGCGACCTTGCGGACAAGGCCGCTCGAGTACGGGCCGATCAGCAAGTCGATGCCGCCGATCCATTCGTTATACGCGTGCGCGGCGGCTGCTGCAGATCCAGCGTCATCCACGAGGGTGAGCCGGACCCCCTCTTGGTTAGCCCACAGGCGCAGTGCTTCGGCGGCTTCGGTTCCCTGCCGGTGGTAGCGGCCGGTCAGGCTGAGAGTTGCCGCGGCGGTGTTCGCCGGCGCACCCCGCCGCGGCGGCCGGGTCGCGCTGGAAGTCGAGCTGGTGGCACTGGGCATCCGATGCACCCATTCGCGGCCCTACCACCCGCAGACCTGCGGCAAACCCTCAAACGCTGGCTCACCAAACAACCCCGGGCCGGCTCCGTCGCCGCGCTGCAGACCCAACTGGACGCCTTCCGCGGCTACTACAACACCGCCCGCCCGCACTGGGCCCTCCACCGTCGCACCCCGGCCGAGGTCTTCGCGGCCCGACCGAAAGCCCAACCACCAGCCGGCCCGGTCATCGACGGCCACTACCGCATCCGCCACGACAAGATCGACCCCAGCGGAGTCATCACCCTGCGGCACAACAGCCGCCTCCACCACATCGGCATCGGCCGCGCCCACGCCGGAACCCGCGTCCTGGTCCTCGCCGCCGACCTTCACATCCGCATCGTCACCACCGACGGCGAACTCCTCCGCGAGCTCACCCTCGACCCCACCCGCGACTACCAGCGCCAAGCCAAACGTGAATGATGTCCCGAGACACGTGTGCACGATGTCCCGAGACATCACAGAGCGGAGGGCGTGGTGTTGTGGTTCAGGACATCCCGGACCGGTGTCTCACGACACGCCGGACTGATGTGTCGGGAGATCCCGGACTGGGCCGGGGCGGGCTTCCAGCCTGCCGGGCATGTCACTTACCCGTTTGCTGATCACCGCTGTGGT
>JBKOZJ010000050.1:0-9564 GCA_046725875.1 Actinomycetota bacterium | reverse complement strand
GTTCGAGCCAACGGCACATTCATCGGCAGCCGTTTCGCAACAACGGCACATTCATTCAACATCCCTGTGGCGCGGGGCGGCTCGATGGTTCGGTAGATAACTGAGTCGCGCGGCCGTCCGAGTCGCCCGTCAATCGTCCTCGATACTTGTCCACAGTGCTAAGGAATTCGAACGTTTGATCCACAAGCACGGCCGTAACTCCTCGGCCGCTTCTTCAGCTGCGCATTCTTAGTGCTATGCCCCGGCGGAGCTTCCAAGCCCGGCACGCTCTCGACCAGCTGGCACACGGCCAGGATGGCGTTGTCGCCTATCAACAGTTGAAGCAGCTCGGACTGCCGGTCTCTACGCTCGCTTATTGGACCCGGACCGGCGGACCTTGGCAGCGCATTCTTCCCGGCGTCTACCTCACCTTCAGCGGGCAGCCATCATGGCGGCACTTGGTTCGTGCCGGCGTGCTGTATGCCGGCGAGGGTGCGGCGGTCACGGGGATGGCCGCTCTCAGACTGTACGGCGGCTTCAAGGACGCTGCAGGCGCGGACGAGATACACGTCCTCCTGCCACAAGAACACCGTCGGGTCGGCCGCAGCTTCCTGCGCATCGAGCGGACGGCGCGAATGCCCACGGCGATTGATGTTGCGGCGGTTCCATGCGCACCGGTCGTTCGCGCCGTCGCTGACGCGTGCCGGTTCGTGCGGCGCAAGAATACCGTACGAGCCCTTGTGGCCTCGGCCTTACAGGCAAACCGATGCACGATTGCCGAGCTCTCGCGTGAACTGATTGCCGGCTCACGTCGGGGGTCGGCGCTGTTGCGCGAGGTGATTCGCGAGATGAGTGTCGGTGTCCGCTCGGCCGCCGAGGGCGATCTTCGTGACCTCATCAGAGCCGCCGGCCTCCCGGAGCCGCTCTGGAATGTAGCTCTTTACACCGAGGCCGGTGAATTCGTCGCGTTGGTAGATGGCTACTTTGAGGATGCCGGGGTCGTCATCGAGTACAACTCCGTCGAGTTCCACTCAGATTTGCTCGACTGGGAGTGGACCCAGGAGCGACAGATGAAGCTCGGTGCGTACGGCCTCATTGCCTTGCCAATCACGAAGAGGCGGCTCCGGGTTGATCGTGCCGGCCTCATCGCGCAGCTCGGCGATGCGGTGCGGAATGCTAGCAGCAGACCATTGCCTCGGATCCTTATAGGTCCGGCGCCGCCGATTGGCACATCGTCGCCTCGGTCGGCTGGCGCCGATCATCCAGCTGGCTTTGAATGAATGTGCCATTGTTGTGAAACGGCCACCCATGAATGTGCCGTTGGCTCGAACTTATCGAGCCAACGGCACATTCATCTCCAAGGTGCGGGAGGGCGGGCGGGTTAGCGGGAGACTTCGCCGCGGATGAACCTCTCGACGAGGTCGCGGGCCTCGTCGTCGTTGTATTGCTGCGGCGGCGACTTCATGAAGTAAGACGCCGCGGACAGGATCGGGCCACCGATACCCCGATCCAACGCGATCTTTGCGGCCCTGATCGCGTCGATGATGATGCCGGCCGAGTTCGGCGAGTCCCAGACCTCGAGCTTGTACTCGAGGTTCAGCGGCACGTCCCCGAAGGCGCGTCCCTCCAGCCGTACATAAGCCCACTTCCGGTCGTCGAGCCATGCGACGTAGTCCGAGGGCCCGATGTGGACGTTTCGGCTGCCGAGGTCGGCGTGGATGTTGCTCGTGACGGCCTGGGTCTTGGAGATTTTCTTGGACTCCAGCCGCTCTCGCTCGAGCATGTTCTTGAAGTCCATGTTTCCGCCGACGTTGAGCTGGTAGGTGCGCAGCAGCTCCACTCCTCGGTCTTCGAACAGCTTCGCCAGCACCCGGTGGGTGATGGTCGCGCCGATCTGAGACTTGATGTCGTCGCCTACGATCGGCACGCCGGCCGCTTCGAACCTCGCAGCCCATTCCGGGTCCGAGGCGATGAACACCGGCAGCGCATTGACGAAGGCAACCCCCCCGTCGATGGCACACTGCGCGTAGAACTTGTCCGCCTCCTCCGAGCCAACGGGGAGGTACGAGACGAGGACGTCGGCCTGTGCGTCCTTAAGCGCGCGTACGACGTCTACCGGCTTCTCGTCCGACTCTGTGATTGTCTGCAGGTAGTACTTGCCGAGGCCGTCCAACGTCGGTCCGCGCTGCACGGTCACGTTGAGCGGCGGCACATCGGCGATCTTGATCGTGTTGTTCTCGCTGGCGCCGATCGCCTCGGAGAGGTCGAGGCCGACCTTCTTCGCATCGACGTCAAACGCAGCGACGAACTCCACGTCACGCACGTGATACGGACCGAACCGCACGTGCATAAGACCTGGCACGCGGTCGGTGGGATCGGCGTCCTTGTAGTACTCGACGCCCTGAACCAACGAAGCGGCGCAGTTGCCGACGCCGACGACGGCTACCCGAACCGAACCCATTCCGGCTGCTCCTGTTTCTATGAGGGGGACCCGGGCAGGGGGCCCGGCGTCTCTTTGGGGGATTTGTGTACGGCGCGAGCGGCGGCGACGCTCGCCCGCTCGGAGTCGATCAGCTCATTCAGCCAGCGAACCTCGCGCTCGACCGACTCAAGGCCGTGCCGCTGCAGCTCGAGTGTGTAGCTGTCCAGCCGCTCGCGGGTGCGGGTGATGGATGCGCGCACGTGGTCGAGCCGCTCCTCGAGGCGACGGCGCCGCCCCTCGAGAATGCGCAGCCGCACCTCGGCCTCTGTCTTGGCGAAGAACGCGAAGTGCACTCCGAAGTGGTCGTCGTCCTCCCAGGTCTGCGGCCCGGACTCGCCGAGCAGCATGTGGAAGCGGTCTTTGCCCTCGGCCGTGATCCGATAAACGATCTTTGCCCGCCTTCCAGACAGCGCCGGCGCACCGGCATCGGCCGGTCCGTCCTCGGCGATCCACCCCCTGGCCAGCAGATCCTTCAGGCACGGGTAGAGCGACCCGTAGGAGAACGCGCGAAAAGTGCCGAGCAGGCTGTTGAGCCGCTTTCGTAGCTCGTAGCCGTGCATCGGCGACTCTTGCAGCAGGCCGAGCACGGCGATTTCCAACACGCCGGCGCGTTTGCCCATCTTCTGCTGCACCCCTCGCATGGTCATGGTGTACGTTCACGCCGCGGGTCATTGCTCTTGCTCGCATCCGTACAGGAAGATCGACATCGGCGGTAAAGGTTGCGAGATCAAGCCTGCTGGCGGCGTCTGTCGCCTCGATGTATCGAACCGATACATCGAGACGATACGCAAAGATCGTCCACCGGGTCAAGCCCAGTCGGCGGCGAAGTGGCCAAGAGGTTAACTGAACTGATCCACTGATCCGTCCTCGCCTCGTTACGCCCAACAGCGCCGCTTCAGGCCCGGCGGCCGAGTGCGGAACGGACAAACCGGGCAACGGAGGGCCTGTACTTGCCGTAAAGCTGCGTTGCTAGGCGTATGGCGCCGCTACTGGACGTAAAGCGGCGACGCAGGCGCTCGATGGGTCACGGCAGAACCGCGTACTCTGGCAGCCATGTGGTCTCAGCGCGGGTATGTCGACTACTCGCTTCAGCGGCGAGCGACGCTGACCGCGCTGTTCCAGGGCGGCGTTACAACGACCGACGTTTGCGACGCCGACCCTTATCTCCTCCGGGCCGCGAAGCACCACGGCGAGCCGTCCACGCGCGACTGCCCGGTTTGCCGCAGGGAGAAGCTGACCCACGTGACGTATGTCTTCGGCGATGAGCTTGGGCCGTACTCCGGCCGCATCCGGGCCACCAAGGAGCTCGAGCCGATGGCGCGCGAACATGGCGAATTCCGTGTGTACGTCGTGGAAGTCTGCCAAGGTTGTGGCTGGAACCACCTGGTCTCCTCCTACGTCCTGGGCGACGGAGTCCCGCGTACGCCGGCCAGGCGCCGGCGCGCCGCCGAGGAGTAGCCCTGAATGACCGAACACCGTCGACCACCTTCTAGAGCAGAGCACCGCCTCCCCGGCCAGCGGCCCGCAGAGCCCCAGGGAGGCGGTCCGCACTCTCACGACGCCGTCGCCTTAATGTCGGACCTGGCGGCGGACAACTCCTATGGTCCGGCGACCACCTACGGTCCCGGCGCCAAGCCGCCGCCGATTCCGGAGCCGATCAAGAAGCGGTGGCCCGCGCCGCACCACCCGCGCGCGGATGTACCCAGAGATGTGCCGGGAGGTCCGATGGGTCCGGGCGGGCCAGCGGGACCCGGTGGCCCGGGAAGCCGCGGGGCTCCGGGTGGGCCCCGCGGGCCACACAATCCCGACAATCGAGGGCGGCAGGCTCCGGCCGGGCCGCCGGTCAAGCGGCGCTGGATCGACTACCCGCGGGCCGGCAAGACCGGGGTCATGCGATTGGTGCCCTCCTGGAAGCTCGTCACCGGGCTGGCGATCGCCTTCGTATTGTCGCTGATGGTCGGCTTCGTCGTCATGTACGAGATGACCGACCTGCCCGACCCGTCCGCGGTGAACGAAACCCTCGACCGGCAGGCCACAATCATCTACTGGCCCAACGGCCAGGAGATGGCGCGGCTCGGCCCGACCAACCGGGTCGAAATCTCGATCGCGAAGATGCCCGACCACCTGCAGAACGCCGTCCTCGCCGCCGAGAACCGGACTTTCTACCAGGACAAGGGATTCTCACCGACCGGCATTACCCGGGCGTTCATCAACAATCTCCGCGGTGGGGACACCCAGGGCGGCTCCACGATCACCCAGCAGTACGCCAAACTCGCCTTCACCGACTCCGAAGAGACGCTCAGCCGTAAGGTCCGGGAGCTCTTCATCTCGATCAAGCTCGAGCAGCGTTACACGAAGCAGCAGATTCTCGAGGATTACCTGAACGCTGCTTACTTCGGCCGCGGTGCCTACGGCGTCGAGGCGGCTGCGCAGGTCTACTTCAGACGGAGCGCCGAGAAGCTGACTGTCCAGCAGAGCGCGGTCCTCGCCGCACTTCTGCGGTCACCCGAGGGCCTCTACTCGCCGAAGACCAAGGCGGGTATGGCCCGGCTGAAGGAACGCTGGCACTACGTCCTCGACGGCATGGTGGAGATGGGCGCGCTCGCACCGGAGAAAGCGGCCAAGGCGAGATTCCCGACGATTGCGGGGTACGACACCAAGAACCGCTATGCGGGGCAGAAGGGCTACTTCATCGAGCAAGTCAAGCGGGAGCTCAAAGAGGCCGGGATCGACGACCAGACGATCGATACCGGTGGGCTTCGCATCACACTCACCATCGACCCCAAGCTCCAGAAGGTCGCTCAGGAGGCGGTCGAGGACAACCAGCAGCCGGTAGATGCGAAGAACGTGCAGGTGGCACTCGCTGCGGTAGAGCCCGGAACCGGCCGCTTGCTCGCGTCCTACGGTGGTCCCGACTACCTCGATCAGGCCTTCGACGTCTCGCTCCAAGGCAAGGTCCAGCCTGGATCCGCGTTCAAGATCTTCACGCTCGCCGCGGCACTCGAGCCCGAGCTAAACCTCTCTCTCGAGCGCAACGCCTTCGACGGTAATAGTCCCTACGAGTTCGAAGACGGCAGCAAGCCCATCGAGAACGAGGACGAGCGCGACTACGGCCAGGTAAATCTCCTGAAGGCGACGGAGCGCTCGATCAACACGGCCTTCATCGACGCGGCGACCAAGGCGATCGGGCTGGACCGGGTTAAGCAGGCCGCGATCGACGCGGGCATTCCGAGGAGGGACTTGGCGACCTTCGACGCGAGCGGTGTGATCGGCTCGAGGTCGACTACTCCGGCGGATCTAGCTAACGCCTATGCCACGTTCGCGGCCGGCGGCACCCGCGCGCAGTGGCACATTATCGAGAAGGCGACCTATCCGGATGGCACACCCGTCCCACTGAAGCGCCACACCCCGAGGCCGGACGTCTTCACCACCGATCAGGTCGCGGGTGTCGACTACGCGCTCAAGCAGGCTGTGGACGGCGGCTCAGGTACTGCGACCAAGGCGAGAGTCCTCGAGGACAACGGCTTCGACGTGGCCGCCAAGACCGGAACTCACGAGGAGGAGACAGCCTGGTTCGCAGGCTACGTCCCCGGCCAGATCTCGACCACGGTCGCGATCTTCCGGCAGGACATCGCCAAGGGCAAGCGGTACGACCTCCGTGGCTACGGTGGCATCGGCCACGTCTATGGTGGCTCTTTCCCGGCCGACACCTGGGTGGACTTCATGACCGCAGCGCTGGATGGTAAGGAGCCGAAGGAGACATTCCCCGACTACGACGACAGCGGGCGCAACGTGGTGCAGAGCTTCCCATACACCGCGCCGCCGCCGACCACACTGCCGCCCAGCAACCCACCCGGCGGAGGCAACGGCGGCGGAAGCAACCACTGCCCGCCGAACTGTACGATCCCGCCGTCCACCCTGCCGTCGCCGACACCGGAGGGCGACAGGCCCTAGCAGAACAACCCAAGCCACTGGCCGGCACGCCGAGCCTCTCGCCTCGCCCAGCGCGAGCGGACCTTGGCGGGCGTCCGCGGAGCACCCGCGATACCGTCGTCCGCACGTTCCGGCGGGGATACCGGCTGCCTGGCGCACCACCCGGTCCATCCAGGCGAACTCAACGGAGCACGATCAAGAACGGCGGCCGAGGGGCAAAGGTGTCGCTAGACCAGGATGTCGCGGTGCCGGCCCGGCATCGGAAGGTGCCGGACGAGCCGGACGTCGTCGCGCCGACCGGGGACGACCCGCTCGTCCGGCAGGCCAGCGGCGCGATCGGTGGCCCGCTCGGCCGCCGCGCCCGGGTCGGGGCCAACTGGTGGACGCCGCTGCGGATTGCCCTGGCCGTGGTCATCGTGACGGCGGGCCTCGGCATTGCCCGCATGTCGTACTGCCGCGACTCCAATTGGACGGTGTCGAACCAGGTCGTCTACGCACACGCGTGCTACAGCGACATACCGCACATGTACCGGCTGCGTGGTTTCGCGCAGCGCGCGGTCCCGTACATAGACCAGGGGAGCTGGGAGCAGCTCGAGTACCCCGTCCTGAGCGGCGCGATCATGACGTTCAGCGCCTTCGCGACCAGGGCTACCAGTGCCGGCACGGTCGACGACGAGGCGGGCCGGTTCTACGACATCAACGCCTGGCTCATGCTCATAGCCGCGGCAATTGCGATCTGGGCGACGGTCCGCACGGCGGGGCGAAGACCGTGGGACGGGGTGATGGCTGCATCCGCTCCGGTCATCATCCTGGCCAGTACGATCAACTGGGATCTCGCGGCGGTCGCGCTGCTCGCGCTGGGCATGCTCGCCTGGTCGCGACGAAAACCGGCGCTGGCCGGCATCCTGATCGGCCTCGCCACCGCCACGAAGCTGTATCCCGCCGTCGTGCTTGGACCCCTCTTCATCCTCTGCCTGCGGGCCGGCCGGTTGCGAGAGTACGCCACCACGCTCGCCGGTGCGGCCGCCGCGTGGCTCATTGTCAATGTCCCGGTGATGGCGGTCGCTTGGGACGGTTGGGAGCACTTCTACATCTTCAGCAAGGACCGTGGGGCCGACCTAGGCAGCATCTGGTTGGTCCTCACCCAGGCCGGCTGGGACGTTGACGTTGGCACCCTGAATACGGTGTGGATCGGAACGTTCGTCCTGCTGTGCTTTGGCATCGCCTGGCTCGGACTTGCCGCGCCGCGGCGGCCGCGGTTTGCCTCGCTTGCGTTCCTCGTCGTGGCAGCGTTTGCGCTTTCGATAAAGGTGTACTCGCCGCAGTATGCGATCTGGCTCGTCCCACTCGCCGTACTGGCCCGGCCGCGGTGGCGAGACTTCCTGATCTGGCAGACCTGCGAGGTCCTGTACTACTTCGGGGTGTTCCTCTACCTCCTCGAAGGTGTGGCGAACGGGCGCGGCCTCAAGGAACAGTTCTACTGGATCGCGATCATCGTTCACATCCTCGGGACGCTCTACTTCGCCAGCATGGTGATCCGGGACATCATGCGTCCGGAATTCGACCCGGTGCGGGCCGACGGCTCGGACGACCCTTCGGGAGGCGTATTGGACCACGCCCCCGACTACCTGGTCCTCCCGCGGGGCTAACTGCCGGCTGGTGCTAGTCGAGCCGGACCTCGTCGAAGATAGTGGTGGTCATTCGGACCTCGACGGGGAGCTCCTCCCCGGTGGCCGGCGGGGCAATGTCGGACGGCAGCCACAGGAGACTTACTTGCATGTGCGGTGGCTCGGCAAACCAGCGGTGCTTTCCCTGCCAGCTGAACGGCGACATATTGCGGTTCATGGACGCGAGGCCGGCCGCGGCGACGACCCTCGCGCGGCGGACCGTCCCGGACACTGACTTCGGCGCCTCCAACCCGATCCCGTGGCTTGTCCCGCCGCTCACCACGACCAGGTGGCCGTCCGACGGCGCCTCGCGTTGCCGGTAGCCGAACCGGTCGCCCTTTGCTACCCGGATCACGTCGAGCACCGTGCCGCGGGCTTGGAAGAACGATCGGTCGCCGAGCCACAGCTGCGTGCCGATGCGGGGGCGGAAGGCTACGTCGGGGAACCGCTGCCGCAGGTTACCGATCTCGGCCGCCATGAGGTGGCTGACGTACACCGTGGACACGGGCAACGCGCCCGCTCGCAGCGTCTCCACCCACTGCACGACCTCACGCTCCGGGTTCGCGCCGGTGGCCCGGTCGAGCGGCATGTGCACCGCCCAGCCGTCGAGCCGCACCCCCTCGACGTACCGCGCGACCTCGCCGAGGTCCTGGTAGCCGATGCCGTGCCGGCGAAGCGATGTACGACATTCGACGACCACCCGGTGATCCCGCAACGTTCGCAGGCCGTCGACCGAGCCGACGGTCCGGACAACGCTCGCTCGAACGGCGGGGCGGCTCGGCTCGCCCGGGTACCACGGCGTGAGCACGAAGACGTGGGGGAAGTCGCTGACCGGCACAACGTCGGGGATTTCGGTCACGGTGCCGACGGCGATCGCGTCGACTCCCAGCAGGGCTGCCTCGGCGGCGAGTCGTGCATTGCCGAATCCGTAGCCGTTGCCCTTCGCAACCGGCACGAGTCCCGGATGGTCGGCGAGTACGACCTTCTGGTGTGCGCGCCACGCGGCCGTGTCGACGTGCAAGGTGAGCATGGGTCAGCGAACCGCCATGTACGCATCGAAGGCCCGGTAGAGCAGCTTGTTCAGCGGCAGGTCCCATTCGCCGACGTACTCGACCGCCTGGCCGCCGGTGCCGAGCTTGAACTGGATGAGGCCGAAGAGGTTATCGCTTTCGTCGAGGGTGTCGCTGATCCCGCGCATGTCGTAGACGTCCGCGCCGGCGGCGTAGGCGTCCTTGAGCATCTGCCACTGGATCGCGTTGCTCGGCCGTACATCCCGTTTGTGGCTCGCGGAGGCGCCATACGAATACCAGACGTGGTTGCCCACCCGTACCCATATCGTTGCCGCCAGCGTCTCGCCTTCGTGCTTCGCGAGGTAGAGCCGGATGCGGTCGGGCGCCTCGTCGCTGAGCGCGGCATACATCTTCTGGAAGTACGTCAATGGGCGGCCGCTGAACCGATCCCGTTCCGAGGTGAGGCGGTAGAGCTCGTGGAACGCCAGCAGGT
>JBKOZJ010000049.1:0-11995 GCA_046725875.1 Actinomycetota bacterium | reverse complement strand
CACGGCGCCGGGAGTGTGTGATGTCTCCATTGGTTCGCCGATAGCCGCGGTGCTCGACACCGGCGGCGGGCCGAGCGAGCCGCTGCAGGCGCTCCTGGTCGGCGGCTACCACGGCGCCTGGATCCCAGCGATCACCGGCTGGCGTCTATCCGCTGCGGATCTCGGCAAGTTTGGCGCCTCACCCGGCGCTGGCGTGCTGATCGCGTTGCCCCGCGTCGCTTGTGGCCTGGTTGCGACCGCCCGCATCGTCGACTACCTGGCCTTGCAGAGCGCCCACCAGTGCGGGCCATGTCTCAACGGCCTGCCCCACCTCGCCTGGCTCATCAACCGGATCGCGGCGGGAGAGCGGAACCCTGAGCTGCGCGCCCAGGTGGACCAGCTCCGCCGGCTGCTGCCGGGTAGGGGAGCTTGCCAGCACCCAGATGGAACGACTCGCCTGGTAGGCAGCATGCTTCGCACGTTCTCCGCCGAGATCGATCTGCACCTGCACGGACGGTGCGCCGCAGCGCCGGAGGCCGCGAGATGAGGCTCCACATCGACTGCACCCGCTGCGACGGGCGTGGCCTATGTACGGAGTTGCTCCCTGAGCTGCTCGGCCGCGACCAGTGGGGGTATCCGATCCCGCTCGACGGCTCTCGTGAGCCGGAGATCATACGGGAGCTGCGCGGACATGCCGACCAGGCGATCGTCCAGTGCCCGTTGGTCGCACTCACCCTTGTGACCTGACTTTATCGGCCGCCGCGGCCGCCGCCCGTTGAGATGATCAGCGTTCGGCGGGACAGTCGGCTGCCTGACGGCGCAATAATCACCAGTTTCTCAAGCCCCGACTACAGTCCTTGCCGCAAGCCTTGACACGAGTATCAAGTGTTCACTACGAACGCATTCACGGGGCCGCGAAAGAAGGAGGGACCCATGAAGAAGCACAGACTCTTGCTTGCCTTAGCTCTCGTAGGTCTCGCCGCAACGAGCATCGGCCCGGCCTATGGTGCACAGGGCCCCCGGTCGGGCTCGTCCACGAGCACTGGCCCGCCGGGCCTGGCCGGGTTTCCAGCACTCCGATGCCAAGATGGCACTGTCGTCGGCGATGGGCCGATCAAGCACGTGATCTACCTCCAGTTCGACAATGTTCACTTCCAGCGGAATCTGCCAAACGTGCCGTCCGACTTGGAGCAGATGCCGCATCTGCTGGACTTCATCAGGGGCAACGGGACGCTGCTTACGAATGACCACACGGTGCTGGTCTCGCACACCGCGAACGGGATCCTGACCTCGCTGACCAGCCTCTATCCCGACCGCCAGGGCCAGCCGGTCTCGAACAGCTACCGCTACTACAAGCCGGACGGGACGACCGGCGTGGGCGTCTCGTTCGCCTACTGGACGGACTCCGTCTTCGACCCAACGACGTCGAGCCCGACCGACACGAGCTACAACATGATCACTGCCGATGGGCGAAACGATCCCGCCCCGTGGGTGCCGTTCACCCGCGCGGGCTGCAACTGGGGGGCCGTTGCCACCGCGAACACGGTGCTCGAGAACATCGGCCCGGACGTGCCCAAAGTGTTCGGAGCCGGCTCGCCCGAGGCGGAAGAGGTCGCGTCGAATCCTGGACAGGCCTTCGCCGACTTCGTCGGGGTCGCCGTCCACTGTGCGAAGGGTGCGAGCATGTGCTCGGCCCAGAACCATGGCCGCCCGGACCTGCTGCCCGACGAGCCCGGCGGCTACGACGACTACCAAGCGCTGTTCGGGCACAAGTACGTGGCGCCGCAGATCGCCGAGAGCCTGCCGCTGAAGGATCTCTATGGAAATGTCATCCAGGACGCGAGCGGCCACGTTGGCTTCCCCGGCTTCGACGGTATGTTCCCGGCGGTGACACTCTCCTACGTCGCCCAGATGCAGGAGCATGGGGTGCCGGTCACGTTTGGCTACATCTCGGACGCCCACGACAACCATGGCGTCGCCGGCGAGATCCACAAGTCGTACGGCCCCGGCGAGGCCGGCTACGTGCAGCAGCTTCGCGACTACGACCGCGCGTTCGCGGATTTCTTCACGCGGCTCGAGCGCGATGGGATCACCCGGGATAACACCCTGTTCGTGATCACCACTGAGGAGGAGGATCACTTCGTCGGCGGCACCCCAGTCAACTCCGGCTGCGATGGCGTCACCACGCCCTGCGAATGGACGCACGTGGACTGCCCGCCGACGACCGGCGCCGACTGCGCTCACAACGTCACGGAGGTGAACGCCAACCTCCGCGGGCTCCTGGCCACCCAGAAGGGCAATACGACACCATTCCAGGTGCACGCGGACATGGCGCCCGCCTTCTACCTCGACGGCAACCCGCCACCTGACGCAGCCGTCACCCGCCAGTTCGAACGCGACGTCGGCTCACTCACGGCCGTCAACCCGATCACGGGCCAGGACGAGCGCGTCTCAGACAAGCTCGTCGACCGCGTCGGCATGGATCCGCTGCACATGATCACGGGTGATCCGCTGCGCACGCCGACCTTCGTCGACTTCCTCAACGACGACTACTTCGGGTTCACGGGTGCGGCGAGCTGCACCAGCCCGTGTGTGACGGCGCCGGGTTCGTGGTCGCATTCCACCTTCGCTTGGAACCACGGCGGTTACACCCCGGACATTGTTCGCGTCTGGGCCGGCTTTGTCGGCCCCGGCGTCCCGCGCCGGGGCGACGACGGGACCTGGGTCGACCATACCGACCTGCGACCGACAGTCCTGACGCTCAGCGGGCTCCGTGACGACTACAGCCACGACGGCCGCGTGATCACCGAGATCCTCGGCGCGAAAGCGGTCCCGCAATCGCTACGGGCGCACAGGGAAACGCTCGAACGGCTGGGAGCCGCGTACAAACAGATCAACGCGCCGCTCGGGCGGTTCGGCCTCGACGTCATAGAAATCTCCGACGCCGCGGTCAGAAGCACCGAAGAAGCGCGCTATGTCGAGCTCACGGGCACACTTCAGCAGCTCGGCGCGGAACGCGATGCACTCGCTGACCGGATGCGAACGCTCCTCGAGCGAGCCGAACTCGGCAACGCGGCGATCAACGAGCAGCAGGCAAAGAGCCTCATTGCGCAGGCGGAAGCTCTGCTCTCCGTCGCCGACGCCCTGGCCGCAGCGACCTAGCACCAAGGCAATATCGACGGTGGGGCGCCGGACTACCGCCGCCCACCGTCGATATCCAAAGCGAACGCCGACGCGACCGGCTCGGCGGGATTCTGCACGAGTGGGAGCAAGCTGCCTGGGCTGCGGGGGCGGGGTCATCGGCAAGCGCACCGCCGCTGGCCGCTGCCCAGGCCCAGGAGACCATCAGCCGTTGGCCAACTGAGCGGCAACACTGACTCATTCGCGTGACAGCCGGCATCCCCGCCGGACGTCAGTTGGGTGGATAGATCGGAAACTGCTGGGCGAGCTCAGTCACCCTGTCCCGGAGCGTCTGCTCGATGCGCCTGGTGTCGCCCTTTGTCGCGAGACTGTCGAGCAGGTCAGCGATCCACGTGGCCATAGTGGTGATTTCTGCCTGTCGCAGGCCACGAGTCGTGACCGCTGAGGTTCCGAAGCGGACGCCGGAGCTGATCTCGAGCGGTTGCGGGTCGCCTGGGATCAGGTGTTTGTTGCAGGAAAGCCCAGCGGCCTCGAGGCTTGACTGGGCACGGTCGCCGGTAATCCCGTTGGGTCGCAGATCGATGAGGACGAGCGGCGTGTCGGTGCTGCCGCTCACGACCTTGTGGCCGCGTTCCTGGAGGGCGGCGGCGAGCGTACGCGCGTTTTCGAGCACTGCCTCTGCCCAGCCGGTGAATTCGGGCTTGAGCGCTTCGCCGAAGCAGACCGCCTTCGCGGCGATGTACTCGGGAAGTGGGCCACCTTGTACGCCCGGGAAGACGCCAAGATGCAGCTTGCGAGCGGTCTCCTGGTCGTCGCAGAGGATCAAGCCACCACGAGGACCACGCAAGTTCTTGTTCGTTGAGGTGGTGACGACGTCGACGTGCGGAAACGGGTCCGGATAAACGCCCGCGGCGACGAGTCCGGAGAAGTGTGCGATGTCCGCGAGCAGGTAGGCGCCGACGGAGCGGGCGATCTCGTGACAGCGCTCGAAGTCGATCGCGCGCGGGTAAGATGAGCCGCCGGTGATGATCAGACGCGGCCGCTCCTTGTGACAGACAGCCGCCATCTGGTCATAGTCGATCAGCCCGTCGTTCGCGCGCACGCCGTAGTGGACGGCGCGGAACCACCGCCCCGAGAGGTTGCTCGGGTCGCCGTGGCTGAGATGCCCGCCGTCGCGCAGCGACATGCTCAAGACCTTGTCGCCAGGCTCTAGGAGCGCGAGGAAGACGGCCTGGTTGGCCTGCGTTCCGGAGTGGGGTTGCACGTTCGCGTAGCTGCAGCGAAAGAGCGCGCGGGCGCGAGCCGCGGCTAGCTCCTCGATCTCGTCGAGATTGATCGTGCCGGCATGCCAGCGTTCGCCGGGATAGCCCTCGGCCGAGGTGAAAGCAATGATCGATGCCAGCGCTTCGCGGCCCGCACGGCTCATGTAGTTCTTCGGCGCGATCAGCTCCAGCTGGCCGCGCTGCCGCTGCTCCTCGCGAGCAAGCGCGGTGTCGAGCTCGTCATCGACCGCAGCAAGATCATCAGTGAAAAAGGCAGCTGCCGTTGCGACCGACTCCGGCGCTGCCGGCAGGCGCGACGAGTCAACCATCCCGAGATCATACGCAGCGCTGGTCAGTAGCCGAGTGTCGTCTTATCCACCGGCGGACTGTGTCAGGAGTTCGTGAGAATGACGAGTCGCTGGGTCGTTCGGGTCATTGCGACATAGCGGTCGACCGCTCCTTCGATGCCCTTGCCAAAGGCCTGCGGCTCGATGAGGACGACCAGGTCGAACTCGAGGCCCTTCGACAGCTCCGGGGTGAGCGACCGGACGCGGGACGTCGCCCAGAACGTGGGATCGCCGATGACACAGGCGATCCCCTCCGCATGCGCGGCGAGCCAGGTGTCGAGGATCGAGTCCAGATCTGCAACAGAGCCGTGTACGACGGGGACGCCGCTGCTACGAACGGAGGTCGGCACGTTGGCGTCCGGGAGCGCGGCCCGGATGACAGGCTCGGCCTCCACCATGATCTCCTCCGGCGTTCGGTAGTTGATGCTCAGCGAGGCTGGGGTGATCCGGTCGAGACCGATCCGCGTCAACCGTTCCTGCCACGACTCGGTGAACCCATGCCTGGCCTGGGTCCGGTCCCCGACGATGGTGAAGCTCCGGGAGGGGCAGCGGACCAGGAGCATCTGCCACTCCGCGTCGGTGAGTTCCTGGGCCTCGTCCACGACGATGTGCGCAAACGGGCCGGCCAGCGGGTCGGTGTCGGTACCCGGCAGGGCAGACTCGTCGACCAGCGCGTCCCGCAGGTCCTGCCCGCGCAGCATCGTCACCGCGCCTTCACCGTCGTCATCGGCCTGGAGCAGGTCCTCGACGACTCTGGCCATGTGCTCGCGCTCGGCGGCGACGACGGCGTCGCGCCGCCGCTTGAGTCGGGACGCCTCCGGGTCGCCGAGTCGCTGTCGTGCTGCGTCCAAGAGCGGCAGGTCGGACACCGTCCAGGCCCGGGCGTCCGTGCGCTGCAACCGGTACACGTCGTCGAGGTCGAGCCAGGGCGCGCACTTGCGCAGATAGGCGGGTACCGACCACAGGCCCCCGACGATGTCGGGTGCCTCGAGCAGCGGCCACGCTCGGTTGAAGGCCGTGACCAGATCTCTGTTCTGCAGCAACAACTGGCGGAGCTGATCGGCCGGCACGTCTTCCTCGTCGTGCCTGTCCACGATGATCGTGCCCAGCTCCTCCCAGACCTGGTCCCGCGCTTCGTTGTGCGGAGTACCGGGCTCCACCGCGTTGAACGCGTCGGCCCAGTCGGCGGCGCTGAGTCGGACGTCGGCCCAGTGGGTCCCGACCGTCATCGCCTTGGTGGGCGGCTCCTCGTAGATCCGGACGGCCGCGTCGATCGCCTTCACCAGGTCCGCGGACGACTTCAGGCGGGCCACGTACGGGTCGGTCTCCATGGCAGCCGCGGCTCCTTCGGGGACAAGGTCCGGCAGGGTGCAGGTCCGCACGCCCTCTTCGCCGAGGCCGGGGAGGACGTCGGCGACGTAGGCCAGGTAGGGCCGGCTCGGACCGACGAACAGCACGCGGCCGCGGTGGTGACCGAGGCGAGGGTCGGAGTAGAGGAGGTAGGCGGAGCGGTGCAGCGCGACAACTGTCTTCCCCGTACCCGGACCGCCGTCAACGACGAGAGCGCCGCGGGATCCCGCGCGGATGATGGCGTCCTGGTCGGCCTGGATGGTCCCAAGCACGTCCCGCATCCGGGCCGACCGGTCGGCGCCCAGGCTGGCGATGAAGGCGGACTGGTCATCGAGCGCTACGTGCCCCTCGAGCCCTTCTGCGGTGAACACTTCGTCCCAGTAGTCGCTGATCCGGCCGCCGGACCAGCGGTACCTGCGGCGGCTGGCCAGACCCATCGGGTTCGCGTGGGTTGCCCCGAAGAACGGCTCAGCCGCAGGGGAGCGCCAGTCCAGCAGCAGCCGGCGACCCGCACTGTCCGTGAGGCCAAGCCGACCGATGTACAAGGCCTCGTTGCTGTCTGCACTGACCATGCGCCCGAGGCACAGGTCCAAACCGAAGCGTCGCAGTGCTCGCAGGCGAGCGGTCAACCGGTGAATCTCCATGTCTCGGTCCATGGCCGCCTGGCCTTTGCCGCCCGCCGCCTTGCGCAGGGCATCGATGCGGTCGGACAGGTCGGCGATCGACTGCTCGAGGCTCTCCGCGATGGCCGCGAAATGCTCTTCGTCGGCGGCGATCAGCATCGGGTCGGCCTTGGCGGTGAGGTGGTCCGGCAGGTCGAACGCAGTTGTGATCAGAGGGTTCACGCCGTCCGCTCCGATCTAAGGTCGCGTGCAACCCTCGGGCCCAGCAAGGCGCCTGTTCGACCGATCAGCGGCTCTGGCAACCGTATCGCGAGTCCCGCCAGCGGTTCGATATGCCCGCGCGAACCATGTGCTGACAACAACACACGCATTCGCGACTCCCATTTTCGCAGGTCCAGGCCTCGTTGGGCGATTCTGCGGCATGACCGGGGGCTTGCCGCAAGCCCCCCAGTGCGTTATACGTTGAGAGTGGCGAGGAGTGCGCAATCTCCTTGCCCTTTGTCTCTGTGGTGGAAGACGATCAAAGCTCAGACATCACTCGCTTGCTTGCCGCCGTCCCGCACATGGACGTTCTCGTCAACAATGCAACGATTTGAGAATCGCTGGCGAGTGCGTGGGTGGCCCTCGGCGCGACTGCTCAATGCGGTAGCGTCGCCAGCTCGGTCCGCACATGCTCGGCGGCCGGCACGGCGCCCTTCCGCTCGTAGAGCTCGAGGGCCTGCGCGTACGCGTCGCGAGCCTGCACGGAACGGCCGGCATCGCGGAGCACGAGGCCCCGGGTCTCCCGTGTTTCGGCCCGCATGGTGAGGTAGTCGCTCTCTTCGACGAAGGTCGCGGCCTCGTCGAGCAATCGTAGAGCCTCGTCGTGCTCGCCTCTCGCGTTCCAGATGCGGGCCTGTGCGTACCGCCACGACGCCTGGGACGCGAAGTCGTCATCAGCCGTCATCTCGGAGCTCCGCCGCACCCATTGCTCCGCTTCATCGAACCGCCCCAGCCGACACAGTAGGCCGGCGAGGAGCGCGGTCATCGTCGAATTGAACCCCGTCTCCCCGAGCGAGTCGAAAACCTCGATGCCGTCGCGGAGGAGCCGGGCGGCGTCCTCGAGCCGGCCGAGGTGGATCAGCGCCTCGGCGCGCACCTGCAGCCTGGTCACGGAGAGCGTCGGGTTCGCGATCTCGGCCAACAGGCGCTGCGAAAGCTCGATCTCGGCGAGCGCCTCAGCCTCGCGGCCGGCCAGTGCGAACAGGGCCATCCGTTGGTACGACAGCCACATCGACGGGACGAGCCTGCCTCCGCCGAGGGGCTCGAGCCGATCGATAAGGACCAGCGCCTGGTCGATCGGCGTCGAGCCGTAGTAGACCGCCGCCGAGACGCCCGTGATTACCTCGCGCCGCCGGAGCGGATCGAGGTCGACGTCCATGGCGAGGATCGTCTCCTGGATCTGCTTGGCGCGGTCGCACCTGCCGGAGTAGAACTCGCACAGCGCCTCGGCGAGGAGCACCTGAACGAGCGCGGCCTCGTCGCCGAGCGTCTCGAGCTCCTTGCGGATCTCGACGACCCGCTCGCGGGTGCGGCGGAGGGTGTGGGCGGGATCGGTCTGCCCGAGGGCCATCTGCTCCAGCACGGCGGCCCGAAGGACAAGGGCGCCGTCGCGGGGGGCAGCCGCCTCCGCCACGGCGTCGCGAGCGTGGTCTAGGCATGCTAGGAAGTCGTTTTGCGCAGCATCCGCATCCGCCAGACGGACGAGCGCCTGGGCGCGGGTCAGGCCGGTGGCCAGGTCGGCCGCGCGCGTGAGCAGCATGCGCGCCGCAGGAAAGTCCTCGCGCGCGAGCGCTCGTTCGGCCGACGTCATCGCGTGGCTAGCTGCCGAGGCGGCGACCTGGGCCGTGTGCTCGTCCGCGGACCCGAGCTCGGTGCGGAACCGGTACGCCTGCTCCAGGTGATACGCGAGGATCTCCTCGTACTCCGGGAGCCGCTCGCCCGCAACGCCCTCGAGCCAACCGGCGAACAGCTCGTGCAGATCGGCGCGCTGCTCCTTCGGCATCGCGTGATAGGCCGCGTCGCGGATCAAAAGGTGCCGAAACCGGAACGCGTCCTCGCCGCTGAACTCGGCCCGGTCCGGCCGGATGAGCTCCTTCCGCGCAAGCGCCAGCAGCCGGGTCGGGACGTGCGGTCGAAGCGCCTTGGAGGCCATTGTCGCGACCGCGCCGCGGTGGAACACCTTGCCCTCGACGGCGCCGCGTTCGATCACGGCCCGCTCCTCGGCGTCGAGCCGGTCCAGGCGCGCGGCGAGCAGCAGCTGGATCGTCGGCGGGGCCGTGATGTCGGCGAGGTCCTCGACGGCTCGCCAAGCACCGTCCTCGAACCGAAGCAAGTCGTCGTCGATCAGCATGCCGAGCATCTCCTCGACGAACAGCGGGTTGCCCTCCGCGGCGTCGAGGATCCGCCGCCGCGCCGTGTCGGGGATGTCGGCTTCGCCAAGGAGGTTATCCACGAGTGTCGATGAGGCCTCGTCGTCGAGCGGCTCGAGCAGGATCGAACTCGCGTTCAGCTTGCCGCCGCCCCAGTTCGTACGTACCTCGAGCAGCTCGGGCCGGGCGACGCACAGCAGGAGCACCGCCGCGTCACGCGTCCAGTCGGCGAGGTGCTCGATTAGGTCGAGGAACACCGGCTCGGCCCAGTGGATGTCCTCGAACACCACCACGAGCGGGCGGTCGTGCGCGAGGGTCTCGAACAGCTTTCGGACGCTCCAGTACGCGTCCTCGACGGCGACCGGCTCTTGCCACGTCAGGAGACCCGCGACGTTCGTAGCGATCGTGTCGGCGTTCGGCGCACCGCCGACGAGGACCGCCAGCTTCCGCCTCGCCGTTTCCACGTCGTCGTCCTTGCGGAGCCCGGCAGCCTGCTGGATCACTTCGGCGAGCGGATAGAACGTGATGCCCTCGCCGTACGAGAGGCACCGCCCGCGTAGGCGCGTCGCCTCGACGGCCGGACCGTTCAGGAACTCGGCGACGAGACGCGACTTCCCGACGCCGGCCGGGCCGAGCAGCGTGAACAGGTGCGAGGTCCGCTCGGTGATCGCCCGATCGAGCGCGCCGGCCAGCATGTCGAGCTCCTTGTCGCGCCCGACCATCGGCGAGTCGAGATGCCGCTTGTGCCCGGCAGCTTCCGCCCGAACGCCGACCAGACGGAAGGCGGGCACACGGTCGGCCTTCCCCTTGAGCTCGAGCGGATCGACGGCCTCGACGTCGACGGCATCCTTCACCAGCGCCCGGGTGGTGTCACCGAGCAGGATCTCGCCGGGCGCGGCCGCCTGCTCGAGCCGCGCCGCGACGTTGACTGCGGCGCCGGTGACAAGGCGCTGACCCGAGGAGCTGTCGCCGGTGACGACCTCGCCCGTGTTCACGCCGATCCGGGCGGTGAATTCGGCCCGGTGTTCCCGCTGCAGCGCCTCGTTAAGGCCCGCGAGCGCCTGCCGCATCTCCGCGGCGGCCCGGACGGCGCGAAGCGCGTCGTCCTCGTGCAGCCGCGGGATCCCGAACACGGCCATGACGGCGTCGCCGATGAACTTCTCGACAATCCCGCCATGCCGCTCGATGACCTCGGCCATCGCATCGAAGTACCGGCCCATGACCCGCCGCAGCGCCTCCGGATCCAGGCGTTCGCCGAGCCGGGTCGAGCCGCTCACGTCGGCGAAGACGATCGTGACGACCTTGCGGGCCTCGCCGGCCGGCTTCTCGGCTACGGGGAGGGGCGAGGCGCAGTTCTGGCAGAACCTCGCGCGGTCGGAGTTCTCGTCCCCGCACACCGGACACCGTTTCATCGGGCAATCGTAGGCGGGGGTCGGTTCTAGGGCTGTGACGGACGCAGCGATCAGTTCTCCCTCAGTGCGACTCGCCGACGTCCTGATCAGGGATAACAGCTTGTGGCCAGCGGGGAGGGGAGCAGTGCAGTCTGGGGCTGCTGAACGGGCGTTTCCGGCTTTCGGCGTCCCGGCAATGGAGATCGAACGCGGGCTTCGCACTTGGCGCCTGGAAGACTTGCCTGGCACGAGAACTCGCTCGAGGTACCAGTGGACGCCCGCCACTCCCACCCCCAGCAAAGCGCGGCATACAGCAGCAGGCTGGTCCGGCCGAACAGCAGCGCCTCACCGACGAGGGAGGTGCCTATACCGACACGTTGTCGGTGCGCCGGCGTAGGTTGTCGACGGCATCCGACCGAGGAGGACCGGCATGGCGGCGCTATCGGTGATCGGGGCGCCGACGAGCGCCGGTGCCTTCGGCCCGGGTCAGGAGCGCGCGCCGTCGGCGTTTCGCGCGCATGGTCTCCTCGACGCGCTGCGAGTCCGCGGCCTCGACGTGGTCGACCGAGGCGACGGACGGCGGGCCGAGTGGCGGACCGACCAGCGCAATCCGGAAGCACGCAACGTCGACACCGTCGCCGCGGTGGCGAACGAGCTCGCGGACACGGTGGCCGCTGCGTTCGCCGACGGCCACGACATCCTCGTCCTGGGCGGCGACTGCACCATCGAGCTCGGCACGGTCGCCGGCGCGATCCGAGACGGCGCACGCGTCGGCCTGGCGTACGTCGACCTGGACTCCGATCTGAACATCCCAGGGACCGGCGAGGGTGCGCTCGATTGGATGGGCGTCGCCCACCTACTGGATGTCGCCGGGGCGGACGAGACGCTGGCATCGCTGGCCGGGCGTCGGCCGATGCTCGATGTCGATGCGGTGCGGCTGTTCGCTGTCGAGAACGTCACGACGTTCGAGCGGTCCGTGATCGACCGCCTCCGGCTTCACGTGGAGCCGCTGGCCGACGTCGTCAACGATCCCGACGCCGTCGCGGAGCGGACCCGCGCCTGGGCCGCTTCGTACGACCGGATCGTGGTGCACGTCGACATCGACGTCCTCGACTACACCAAGTTTCCGATAGCCCACGAGATCCGTGACTCGCCCGGATTGGAGTTGCTGCAGCTCGCCCGCTTGCTCCGCGACCTTCACGGGCTGCCCAATTGGCGCACCCTGACATTGACCGAGGTCAACCCGGACCACGCCCCCGACGAGCGGGATAGCTTCGGCCGGCTGATCGAGGTGCTCGGCGGCGTGCTCGGCGGCTCAGATTAGAACCGAGTCACGTCGGTGGTGGCGTCGAAGCAGAAGTCGATCGCCCACACGTCGTTCGGCGTGGCGGCGACCGGGGGCACCGAGTCACGACCGGGTGCGTTCGGCGAGCTCCTTCAGGAACTTCGGCATGCGGCCCGCGCCGAAGTCGTAGAAGCGCACCCAGCTCG
>JBKOZJ010000048.1:0-5745 GCA_046725875.1 Actinomycetota bacterium | reverse complement strand
CCGTAGCCCGGTCATGGTCTTGATCCCGTGCATCGGGCGCAGCCGACGTTTCAGTTGCGAGTGGTCGGCCTCCACGAGGTTGTTGGCGTATTGCTCTGTGTGATGCCAGGCGGCCGGCCACAACTCGTCGACCACCGCGGGGTCGGTGGGTGCCCGGTCGGTGACGACCTCCGACGGCGTTACACCGGTGCTGGTCCTGGCCCGTTGGAAGAACCGGCGGGCTGCCTCTGTGTCTCGCCGAGTCGACGCATACACGTCGATGACCTGCCCGTACTGGTCGACTGCCCGGTACAGGTAGACCCACCGGCCGGCCACCTTGACGTATGTTTCGTCCACGTGCCAGCGGTCGCCGACCCGGTGCCGGCCGAACCGGGCCGTCGGCCAGCAGCAGCGTGAAGCGCTGCACCCAGCGGTGCACGGTGACGTGATCGACGTCGATGCCGCGCTCGGCCAGTAGCTCCTCGACGTCCCGAAACGAGAGCCCGAACCGCAAGTACCAGCGCACGGCCAACACGATCACGTCCGGCGGGAACCGGAAGCCGGAAAACGCCGAGCGAGCAAGAACCGGGACACGAGTAGATCGGATGAGCCGCACGCGGACGGATCTTGCCCACGCGGTGCCTCATTGTCAATGCAACAGAGCCCTCGCGGGTGCCCTCGACGATCAGGTCGCGCTGGAACTCGTCGATCGCGCCGAGGATATGGAAGACCAGCCGCCCGGTCGGCGTGGTGGTGTCGATGGGCTGGGAGGAGTCATGCGGAAGGTCGTCGAATCCACTCTCGTTTCGCTCGATGGTGTCATTGGCGACCCGCAGGTTTGGGGCGAACGAGTAGTTGCCGCTGGAACTGCCGGCGATCTGCCTTGTCGCGCTGGAAGGGCGGGTCGAGGCTGGTGTTCCTTGCTTGGCGGCAACGTCGGCCGCCGGTCTTGTCCCAACCGGATGCCCACCTTGGGGGTCCGTGTGCCAACAGGTCGACTGCTGACGTCGCTTGAGCGTGTCCACAGCTTGGTCCTCCGCCTGGAGCGCTCGGCTCTCCGGAGGCCGTTGGTCACGCCGGGCTTGTTCTGGACGTCCCCGCGGAGCTGCTGTGTCGAATGAAGGAACCGACGGTCGAGCTGTGGGCAGCACGCTTGGCGATGCCATCGGGATCGGCTGGTTCCTGCGCGACGTCGGCGGTATCCGCACCGTCGGGCATAGCACGGCCAGTTCGCCGAGCTGCTCACCCTGCCGGAACGGGACTTCGCCGTCGTCTCACTGTCCAACGCCGGCCCGGACGGCATCCCGTTTAATCAGGCCGTCGTCCGCTGGGCGCTCGAGCACTACCTGGGCATAGTTGACCGGGATCCGGAGCCGCTGCCCTACGACCGGGCGCGGACCCGCGAGGTCGTGGGGACTTACGAGAACTACGCCCAGATCCTCGTCATCGCTGTCGATGAGCCACGGCTGACGCTCGCAAGCAACGCCGCCCGCTCGGGGTCGCGTTCCATGAAGGCCGGCCGGGCGAACGCGGCCAGGCACCGGCGCTCAGCGGCGAACGTGCCGCGCAGCTTCGCGCCCGGGCGGCGGTCGGCGAGCCCAAGGCAGCACCGGCTCGAGAGTCGGGGTGAGCCGGGAGAAGGTCGACCAGTACCTGCGCGCGGATGCGACATCGACCCGACCGGGCGACTACCTCTACCAACGTCGGCATGCCGAATTGGAGCGGCTGGTCACGTCGAGGCGAATCTCCCCGCAGGACGTGGCTCCAGAACAGCGCGGCAAGCCCGCGGCGGTCGATGTTCGCCGAGCCGGCACCGACGCGAACCCACACCGGCAACTGGAACGACTCGGCCCGGAGCTGCACGCCGCCGTCGCGGCGCCCGGGCGGCCCGCATGGCCCTCATCTTGCGCTTCGCGCGCGCGAGTCGGCGCTTCATGGCCGCCTGAATGACGTACGGTCCGCGGCCGCGCAGCGCGAACGCGCGCTCGAGCGCTTCCTTCCCCCGGGCGATTTGGTCGGTATCCCAGCGTGAGTGGTCCTGGTCGGCGAGCAGTACCAATTCACCCGAGTCGAACCGCGCCTCCCCGGCGCGTCGTCCAGCGGCATCAGCGCGTAGAGACCGTGCACCTCCGGCTCGTTGGGCATCAGCTCGGTGACGCGGCCTAGCCACCGCGCCACCGCTGCCAGATCGACTCGGCCGCCTTACCCTCGTTGAAGATGAGATAGACGACGGCAAGCACGGCCGCCAGCCACTCCGGAAGCAGGTGCTGCGGCGGCACGCTGAACGGGATACCGGCATCCCTCGGCGCGGGCACTAGGTACGCGCGAGCGATCTCCTCGATGGCCTCTTGGCCTCCTCGGCGAGATCAAACGACCGGACGTACCTCGATCGCGCCGCCCATCCCGGCCGCCGGGATCCGCGCCGCTAGCTCGATTGCCGCGTCAAGGTCGGGTGCCTCGTAGAGGAGGTAGCCGCCGAGGGCTTCCTTGGCCTCGATGAACGGTCCGTCCGTGGTGAGGGTCCGGCCGCCCTCGACACGTACCGTCGTTGCCGTGTCCGCCGGTTGCAGCTGGTTACCGCCCAGGACACCCGGCGCCTCGGCGACCTTGAGGTACTCGGCGAGGATTTGCTGCTGCTCCTCGTCGCTGAGCCTGTCGAAGTGGTCGCGAACGGTGCCACCAGAATGGATCAACAGCAGGTACTTCATGCCCGTCCTCCTTGGTGGAGATTGTCGCTCGTACGACGCACGAGCAACCCGGGAGGGGACAGCGGTCGCCGGAGACCGCTCAGATCCCTCGCTCGATGATCTCAAGAGCCTCGGTGAGCTCGGCACTGATCGGGGTGCGGTAGCCGTGTGTGTGCCAGTGGCGCGCGGCCGCCATCATCGCCGAGATCAGCGCGGACGCGATTACTTGCGGTTCGAGCTCGTCTGCCCGGCGGCCGGACGCACGGGCCAATGCCTCGGCCACCCGCTGGGTGAATTCGTCGGTCTGCTCCAATAGGGCACCGCGTAGCGCGGGCTCCTCCAGCGCATAGCGCGTTTTCCGCCGGGCTAGCTGCTCGTCCCGGTCGAAGAGCTGGGCCAGGATGTCGGAGATCGCTCGCCGCGTGGCTTGCACCGGCGGCCTGGCCGCGAGCTCAGCCTCGATAGCGTCGAACAGGCGGACGTCGAGCTCGTCCCAGAGCACGATCTGCTCCTTCGTGCCGAAGTACCGATAGACCGAGCTCGGTGAGAGGTCGGCGGCGTCGGCGATCTGCTCGATGGTCACCGTGTCGAAGCCGTGCTGGTCGAACAAGTCAAGCGCAACCTCTTGGACACGCCGCATGGCCGCCAGCCTCTTCCGTTCCCGGAGTCCTGGTTTCGTCGGCATGGCAGGGATCATACGCATAGTCACTTTCTTCCGAAAGCGACTTGCTCTTGATGCATGCTTCCGCTATTTTGCTGAGTGCTACATCCAGAAGAAAGTCCCTACCATTTGATAGGGGAAGGCAGTGAAGCGATCTGCAAAGCTCGCCGTGGAGGCCACCGGCCTGGTCAAGGTCTTCGCCCGCATGCGAGCGGTGGACGGCATCGATTTGGCTGTCCCCGCGGGCTCGGTCTACGGCTTGCTTGGTCCCAACGGGGCCGGCAAGACCACGACGATTCGGATCCTCGCCACGCTGCTGCGCCCCGACGCGGGCAGCGCACGCGTGGTCGGGCACGACACTGTGCGCGAGGCAGCTGCGGTGCGGCGCGGAATCAGCCTCACCGGTCAGTTCTCCTCGCTCGATCAGGATCTGACCGGCCGGGAGAACCTCATCTTGCTCGGACGGCTGCTGGGGCTCCCGAGGAGATCCGCGAAGGCAAGAGCGAGCGAGCTCCTCGACGCCTTCGGGCTCTCCGACGCCTCCGGCCGGCGGGTCGCGACGTATTCGGGCGGCATGCGGCGTCGGCTGGACCTCGCCGCCAGCATCGTCGTCACCCCCGACCTGCTGTTCCTCGACGAACCCACGACGGGCCTGGACCCGTACAGTCGCAACCAGGTCTGGGAAATCACCCGGTCCCTCGTCGGTAACGGCACGACCGTGCTCCTCACCACGCAATACCTCGAGGAGGCGGACCGCGTGGCCGACCGGATCGCCGTCATCGATCAGGGCAGGATGATCGCCGAGGGCACCGGCGCAGAGCTAAGGTCGTCGGTCGGAGCCGCCACCCTGCATGTCCGGCTGCAGGATCCCCAGCACCGGCCGCAGGCGGAGCGCGTGCTGCGGCGCGCGATCGGCGAATCAGCACAGCTGGGATCCGACGGCGCGACGCTCTCAACCCTGGTGCCCGACTCGGAAACCGCTGCGCGAGCGGTCAGCCAACTGTCCGGCCTCAGCGTCCCGCTCGCGGAGTTCGCGCTCACCCGGCCGAGCCTTGACGAGGTGTTTCTCGCCCTAACCAGCCGGAAGGCACGGCACGCCCCCACAGCCGCCTGACTCCACGAGCGAACAGGAGAACGCTGCATGAGCACGACCACCCAGCCCATCAACCAGGCCCTGCCCTCGACGGTGACATCCCCGCGACCGAGCCCCCCTGGTGCCGTTTCGGCGTCGCTCAGCTTCGCCTGGCGGGGCTTCCTGAAGACGAAGCACGTGCCCGAGCAGCTCGCTGACGTGATCTTGATCCCGGTCCTGTTCACGCTGATATTCACGTACATGTTCGGCGGAGCACTGGCCGGATCGACGTCGCAGTATCTGCAGTTCCTCCTGCCGGGCGCGCTCGTGATGACAGTCGTACTACTTACGGTCTACACCGGCGTCGCACTCAACACCGACATCGCGACCGGCGCGTTCGACCGCTTCCGGTCGTTGCCGATCTGGCGACCAGCGCCAATCGTCGGAGCGTTGGTCGGCGACCTCGCACGCTACCTAGTCGCGTCCGGCCTCGCGATCGGCCTCGGCTTGGTAATGGGGTTCCGACCCGACGGCGGGCCGACCGGCGTGCTGTTGGCGGTAGCGCTCATCCTGATGTTCTCGTTCAGCCTGTCCTGGGTCTGGACCACACTCGCCCTTGTCCTTAGGACTCCGCACGCGGTCAACGTCGCGGGGCTGGTCTTCCTCTTCCCACTGACCTTCACCAGCAATGTCTTCGTGGATCCGCGAACGATGCCCGGGTGGCTCCAAACCTTCATCGAGCTCAACCCCGTCTCCCACCTCGTGACCGCGACCCGCGGTCTTGTCCACGGGACCGCCGTCGCCGGGGAGGTGGTGTGGGTGCTGCTGGCATGTACGGTGCTCATCGCCGTGTTCGGGCCGCTCACCACCGCGTTGTATCGAAGGAAGGGCTGAGCGTGTCGGCATCGCGCGCCCGACGAGTGCCATGTCGACACGACCGCACGAGGCGTGACCGTGACGAACAGAGCCGCGCCGGCCACCGCCAGCACGGTGGCCCCGGCGGGTCTGTTGCATCGAGCAATCGCAAGTGATCTAGACAGATTTGCGGTCGGGACCGAGTCCGGTGGACCACACGCCACGGTGGGAGCCTCATCAGCGCTGCCGTAAGGCGCTGTCCCGGAGCGCCTGCTCCATCGTCGGCAGGTCGTCAGCGATAACGACGTGGACGAGGCCGTTGGGAGTGGTCGTGAAGTCGTAGTCCAATGCCGCCCCATCGCTCACCGTGACCTGCGTGGTCATCAGGACCGACGATCCACGACCAGGACTTCGGCAACGGGCACGGGGCGGCAATTGGGCGTACGCTCCGCTCGCGCCGGGGGGCTGACGTTGATGGCCAACTTCGATGA
>JBKOZJ010000047.1:0-7493 GCA_046725875.1 Actinomycetota bacterium | reverse complement strand
ACACTCTGCCTCGGTCCACGGCGGTCGTATGGCCGGCTGCCGGCCTCGCGGACCGCGCCACGCTCGGCGCCGTGCGGGCCGCCGGATACGATCTCGCGGTTCTGTCGGAGAACGCCCTGCCGACTGCCCAACAGCTCTCGTTCACGCCTGACGGCGTTGCGTCGATCGGCACCGACCGCGGCGAGGTACGCGGCTTGCTCGCCGACCCAGGGCTGAGCGAGATCTTCGCCCAAGACACCCGCGAGCCGGGCGCAAGTGCTCTCTTGGTGCAGCGGTTCCTTGCCGAGACCGCCATGATCACCGAAGAGCTGCCGAATCGGTCCCGGACAATCCTGGTGGCACCGCCCAAGCGGTGGAATCCCGACCCCGAACTCGCCCGGCAACTCATCGCCGCCTACACCAGCGCGCCTTGGATCGCCCCGGCAACGGCGACCGACCTCGCGAGGACCGAGCCAGGAGTTGACCGCCCTACGCTCGCCTACTCCCCAGAGGCACAGCGCCATGAGCTGCCGCAGCGGCACATCAAAGCAGTCGAATCGCTTCGGGCGAACGTGACCGACTTCTCCGCCGTCCTCAGGGATCCGAGGGACCTCGTTTCCTCCTTCCGCAACGCACTGTTGCGGGCCGAGTCCTCCGCATGGGCCGACGGCGAGGGGAACCTCACCAATGCGGGCCGGACCTACCTCCACGGTCTCGAGGAAGGCCTGGATAACCAGGAGAAGAAGGTTCGCATCCTCTCCCGCGGGACGGTCACGCTTTCGAGCAACAGCGGGACCATCCCGGTGACCGTAGCCAACGACCTGGACCAGCCAGTGACAGTGCGGCTGTCACTGCGCCCGACGAACAGCCGGCTGAAGATCGACAGCCCGCCGCCGTTCGAGATCGACCCGAAGTCCCGCGAGACTGTCGAGGTAAAGGCGAGTGCGGTAGCAAACGGCATCGTCACCGTGAACGCCGTACTCACCAACGCGAGCGGCGACCGGATCGGGCCCGTCTCTCAGTTCAAGGTCCGCTCCACGAATTTTGGGCGAGTCGGCTTCGCCATCATTGGTGGCGCGATCGCGCTGCTCGTGGCCTCCATCACGATCCGCCTCGTGCGGCGCCGACGACGGCCCGGGTCCGGCCCGCCGGGCAGCGCGCCTGCCGAGCAGCCACAACCGGACCCGGCGCAGGTGCGCGCGTGAGCACGAGCGTGGTCAAGTCGACCACGTCGATGGCGGCCGGCACAGTGGTCTCCCGGCTTACCGGATTCCTCCGCGACATGGTCATCGCCGGCGCCATCGGTACTGCAATCTTCGCCGACACCTACAACGTCGCCAACACGATCCCGAACATCCTCTACATCCTGCTAGTCGGCGGGGCGCTCAACGCCGTTCTCATACCGCAGCTCACTCGGGCCATGAGCACCGATGAGGACGGCGGCGAGGCGTACACGAACCGCGTTCTCACCTCGACCATGCTCGTCCTGCTCGTGGTGACGCTCGCCGCGGTGCTCGCCGCGCCGCTCATCATCCGTCTCTACGCGTGGGCTTACACAGGCGACGACACCGTCGCGGAGCTCGACGTCGCGGTAACCTTCGCGCGCTACCTGCTGCCGCAGATTCTCTTCTACGGCCTGTTCGTGATGCTCGGCCAGGTGCTCAATGCGCGCGGCAGCTTCGGGCCCATGATGTGGGCGCCGATCGTAAACAATGTCGTGGTCATCGCGACCGGGCTGCTCTTCATCGTCGTGACCGGGGCGGCCAAGCCGACCGCGGAGTCGGTGACGCCAAGCGAGCTGCGGCTGCTCGGCATCGGCACAACGCTCGGCGTGGTCGTGCAGGCCGCGGTGCTCTTCCCGGTCCTGCGCAAGCTCGGGTTTCGGTTCAAACCACGCTTCGACTTTCGTGGTGCAGGCCTCGGACCGGCGTATCGAGCGGCGTTTTGGACGATCGCCTTCGTGCTGGTCAACCAGATCGGCTACCTCGTCGTGGTGCAGGTTGCCACCGCGGTCGGTACCGCCGCCGAGAATGCCGGCATCGGGACCGGCGTCGGCTTCACCCCGTACGCAAAGGCCTATCTCATCCTGCTGCTGCCGCACGCGGTGATCACCGTCTCGATTGTCACCGCGCTACTGCCGCGAATGAGCCGGGCGGCGGCGGCCGGCCTGGCTTCGGCAGTGCGGCTGGACATATCAGAGGGCCTCCGGCTGATCGGCGTCGCGCTCGTGCCTGCCGCAGTCGCCTTCCTGGTGCTCGGGCGGGACCTCGCCACGGCCATGTACGACGCATTCGTCGGCCTCGACAACGCCGAATACATCGGCTGGGTGCTGATGGCCTTCGCCCTCGGCATCATCCCTTTCTCAGTGCACCACCTGCTGCTACGCGGCTTCTACGCGCTCGAGGACACCCGAACACCGGTCCGCATCAACGTTTGGATCAACGCCATAAACATCGCGGCAGTGCTCGTCGCGTGGTGGCTGCTGCCAACCCGATGGGTCGTCGTGGGCATGGCGGCTGGGTACGCGCTGTCGTACACGATCGGTGTCGCCATCACGGTCCGCACACTCTCCGGCCGGCTCGGCGGACTGGACGGCCGCAAGATTGCCCACACCTATGGGCTGCTCGGCTTCGCGGCGATCGCCGCAGCCCTGCCGGCGGCCACGCTTGCCTGGGGGCTGCGGGCGACGATCGGCCGGGGACTCGGCGCCTCTATTACCGCGCTCGTCCTGGGCGGTGCCCTGATGATCGGCCTCTACCTCGTCTTCTGCTTCAAGCTCAGGATCAGCGAGTTCGCCAAGCTCGTGGGCGTCCTCCGCCGGCCCAGGAGCTAGTGACGCGGAGCGCCGCTTCCACTCGCGCGCCCGGCGAGGGTAGATGGATGGTTCGTCGCGGGTTGGTCTCGCCTTGTGTGCACTCCGGCTGGGGCAGCAGGCGGCGGCATTAGCATAGAGGTTGCCCCCTTTTCGGAGGCGATGAGTTGGCCGGCAAGTCAGAGGCCTCCGCCCAGACAGAAGTCGAGTGAACGGACGACGGACGCGTGGAGCCCATCCCCGCCGCAGTGGGCCAGCGGCTCGCCGGACGCTACCGCCTCGAGGAGCGTCGCAGCGACGATGCCGGAGTCGAGCTGTGGCAGGCCGTCGACGAGCTGCTCGCGCGCCCGGTCGGGGTCCGGCTGCTCCCGGTCTACCATGATCGAGCGAAGGCCGTCGTCGAGGCCGCCCAGCTCGCAGCGACGGTCTCCGACGGCCGCTTCCTGCGGGTGCTGGATGCGGCCGAGGAGGACGGGCGCTTCTACGTCGTCCATGAGTGGGTCGGCGGCGCCACGCTGACGCAGATCCTCGCGGCAATCGGACCCCTAGACCCCTCGGACGCGCATTTCACCATCCTTGAGGTGGCCGAGGCGATCGCCGCGGCCCACCTGGCCGGGCTGGCCCACCTGAGGCTCTCGCCCGACACCGTGATCTTCGGGGACAACGGGCAGATCAAGGTCGCCGGCCTGGCCGTCGATGCGGCACTCGACGGAGCAACCGCCGACAATCCCGCGCTCGCCGACGCCCAAGCGATCGGCCGACTGCTGCACGCCGCCCTGACGGCGCGCTGGCCGGATGGTGCCGCCTACGGGCTGCCCGCCGCTATCCGCAACGACCACACGCTCGCCACGCCGCGCCAGGTGCGGGCCGGAGTGCCGGCACTTCTCGACGGGATCGTCGACCGTAGTCTCAACTCTCCGCCGAAGCACCAGCTCGTCCCGCTCACCACTCCGGCTGCGATCGCGGCGGCGCTCAAGACCCAGCCGCGACCGGCGGCCGCCCGATCGGTCCAGCCGGAGTATCGCTCCACTGCGGCCACTCGCACCGGCCCTGCCGTGACCGGACCACCCGCAGCCGGCCGACCGCCCATGCCCGCCCCGGTTGGGGGGCCGCCGCCGGGGTGGGAACCGTCGCGTGGCATGCGTACAGCGCGACGTCTCGTGTCGTTCGTTGTCATCGCAGGTCTGGTCTTGCTCGGCGCGCTCATCGCCCGGCAGACCCTCGATCGCGCCAGCGGGGGGAGTGCCAACGACGAGGGCAGCAACTCGAGCCCCAGCGGCGCCACCACCCTCGGGCAGCCGGTGGCGGTGGAGTCGGCCGCCGGATTCGACCCGCAGGACGGCTGCCAGACCTGCGACGGCGAGGAGAACGACGACGAGGCCGCGCGGTTGTTCGACGACGATCCGGGCAGCGCGTGGACGACCAAGACGTACAAGGACGACCCGATCACGGTCTTCAAGCCGGGCATCGGATTCGTCCTCGATCTGGGGTCGCGACAGCGGGTGAGCTCCGTTGAGGTGACCATGAACACCGGTCACACGACGGTGGAGCTCCAGACCGCCGACGGTGCCGCCCCGCCGGAGACGAGGGATGGGTTCACCGCCGCAACCGACGCAGTGGAGAACGGCGGCGGAAAGTTCAGGCTCGCTCCGACCGCCGGGGCGGTCGAAGCGCGCTATCTGCTCGTCTGGTTCACCCGTCTGCCCGAGGTCCCGGACGGGTTCAAGGCCGAAGTCTCCAATGTCAAGATTCTGGGCTAGCCGCCGATCGGGAGCGGACGCTGCACCCACGGGTGACCGGTCGGACGGCGTCCAAGAGGCACCGACGTCCGATGGGCGAGGTGGCGTCCCGGCACAGGCTTCGCGGGACGAGCCATCCGATGAAGTGCTCCTGTCCCGCCATGTCGCCGGCGACGCGGACGCCTTCGGTGAGCTTGTCCGACGCCATCGCGACCGGCTGTGGGCGGTGGCGATCCGTACCATCGGCGACCCCGAGGAGGCGGCCGACGCGGTCCAGGATGCGCTGGTGGCGGCGTTCCGACGAGCACGTACGTTCCGCGGCGAGGCCGCCGTCACCACATGGCTGCACCGGATTGTCGTGAACGCCTGCCTGGACCGAGTTCGCCGCCAACAGACCCGGCCGACCGTACCGCTTGTCGAGCAGAGCGGCGACAACCCGGGTCGGGCAGCGGCCTGGGCGACCAGTCCAGACCGTGCGAACGAGAGCGAGCTGGCTTTAGACATCACAGCGGCGCTCCTGCACCTACCGATCGAGCAGCGGGCGGCACTGGTCCTCGTGGACATGCACGGCTACTCCGTCGAAGAGGCCGCGAAGATCTTGGACGTAGCGGTCGGGACGATCAAGAGCCGGTGCGCTCGCGGCCGGGCGCGCCTGCTGCCCTTGGTCGCCCATCTGCGCTTGAGTGGCCCGAACCCACCGCCCGTTCCGGCCACAGCCGCCGCGGGACCTGCCCACCCTGCTTCGGCGGACGACCCAAAACGGAACCCGGATACGCCGGCGTCCGTCCAACCCGTGGTGCTCGGCGGTCTGTTGCCGCCACGCCCGGACGGGGCGCGGGGACCGTCCTCCGTGTCATCGCCGCCACCCACCCCCGTGCATGGTCCGCATACCCAAGGAGGTGACCCGCCTGATGCCCCCTGAGCACCTGCCTCCGCACACTGTGGCGGATCATCTCGAGGGGCTGCTCGGTTCCAGCGAGGCGGCCGCGGCCGACCGGCACCTCGCTACGTGCGCGGAGTGCGCCTCGATTCGCGACGGGATTGCCCAGATCCGCACGGCCCTGGCCGCTGAAGCGCCCGAGCGCATGCCGGCTTCGGTGGCGGCGCGGATCGACGTAGCGCTTGCGATCACCGCCGCGGAGCGTGGGTCGCAGGAACTTGTCCGGGCGGCCGCAACCGGGCGCTCCGAAGACGTGGCGGAGCCGGCCGCGATAGCCGCGGCTCGCCCGACATCGCCGCCCGGCCGGCGGCGCCGGTGGCGGCCCGCGCTCGGAACCGCGCTGGCAGCGATATTGGTCACGATCGGGGCCGCGGCGATCTATCCACAGCTCAGGGCCGACGACCAGAACGACTCGACGGCCGCTGGGGGCGCGCCCGCGCTGACCGACCAGACGCCGACCCAGGACAGCGGTGGGGCTGGCGAGGGAAACGAGGATGCAAATTCGGGAAGCGTCCCTGCTGCCACAGCGGCCGGATTGCCCCCTGTTGTGAGCTCCGGCCGGCAGTACACCGCCTACACCCTGTCAGCCGGGGTTAGCGGCCTGCTCGCCGCGACTCGCACGGACAGCTCCCTGAACCCATTGTCGGCCGCGGAAGAGCCGGCGCCGCGCACTGACGGGGAAGCGTCCGGCGGGCCCAGTCCCGGCTCCGGCTCGCGTGACAGGGAATCATTGCCGGCGCAGCTAAGCGCGCTATATGGGCGGCTCAGCCAGCCAGCCGTACTGGAGGCATGTATCCACAGCATCAAGGCTCAAGGTGCTGTCCCCATAGTGGTCGATATCGCCTTCTATAGCGGCAAACCAGCAGCCATCATCGTCGTGCCCGATCCGGCGGACGCTACCAACGCCTTCGTCTACGTCGTATCGGAGAGCTGCGGAAGGGGTTCGTCCACGACCACTCTCGCCCAGACGACCGTCCGTCGGCCGGTCACGCCCTCCCCGTCACTGACGCCCTCATCATCGGCTCCCTCATCACCGGCACCGTCTTCCCCGGCGGCGGAGCCGTCGGGCACTACTACGCCCTGATCATCACCGCCCAGCCAGTGTTCCTCGTCCCAACTTCGCCGTATTCCTGCTCTCAGGCGGCGTCGCGACGCACGCCACCGTTAGGGCCCTGCGTGGGTGGTGATATGCCCTTTGGCGGGAATCTTTGTCCCCTAGGATCGGTTCCCCCAGGCGGAGTCCGCAGCGGGTGGTCTCTGATGGCGAGGGAAGGTCACCGTGAGCGACGTTCGCAACGTGATCATTATCGGCTCCGGTCCGGCCGGCTTCACGGCCGCGATTTATGCGAGTCGTGCCAACCTCGCGCCACTGATGTTCGAGGGCAGCGTGACGGCAGGCGGCGCCCTGATGAACACCACCGACGTCGAGAACTTTCCTGGCTTCCCAGATGGGATCTTGGGCCCGGACCTGATGGATGCGCTGCGCAAGCAGGCTGAGCGCTTCGGCACCCAGATCATCACCGACGACGTGATCGATGTCGATCTGACTGGTGACGTGAAGGTCATCACCGCCGGCGATGGCTCGGTTCACCGAGCTCGCGCTGTGATCATTGCCACCGGCTCCGCCTATCGGGAGCTCGGACTACCCAACGAGCAGCGGCTGACCGGCCGCGGCGTGTCGTGGTGCGCAACCTGTGATGGCTTCTTCTTCCGGGGTCAAGACATCGCGGTGGTCGGCGGCGGCGACTCGGCGGTAGAGGAGGCGACCTTCCTCACCCGGTTCGCGAACTCGGTTACCGTGATCCATCGCCGCGATCAGCTGCGGGCGAGCAAGATCATGCAGCAGCGTGCGTTCAACAACCCGAAGATCAAGTTCGTCTGGGACAGCGAGGTGGTCGACGTCCTCGGCGACCACAAGGTCTCCGGACTTCGGATCCGGAACCGCGAGACCGGCGCCGAGAGCACGCTGGACGTGACCGGGCTCTTCGTCGCCATCGGCCACGAGCCGCGCACCGAGCTGCTT
>JBKOZJ010000046.1:0-52684 GCA_046725875.1 Actinomycetota bacterium | reverse complement strand
CCGGACAGCGTGGACATTCTGTTCCTCGACGAGCGGGGCACCGACCTGTCGCCTGGGGCACAGCGCAAGCTCGAGCGCGTGTTCACCCGGCAGGAGTATCGCCGTGCCTTCCCCGGCGAGATCGGTGACCTGACCTTCCCGCCGCGCTCCATGGAGAACTACGTCCAGCTGGTCTTGCAGTCCATCGACACGGGAGGCATCGCCGAGTCCGGACTGAAGCTCGTGGTGGATGCCGGCGGTGGCGCCGCCGCTCTCGTCCTGCCCACGCTGCTCGGCCGGCTTGGCGTGGATGCTCACGTAGTTGGACTCGGAATGGATGAGGCGCGGCCGACCGAGACGCCGGAGGAGCTCGCCGCATCGCTCGACCGTCTGTCCAGTCTGGTGTCATCGTCGCAGGCCGCGGTGGGTGTTCACTTCGGGCCGGTTGGTGAGCGGCTGTCCATCCTCGACGAGCGGGGGAGAGTCATCGACGGCAGCCGCGCGTTGTTGGTGCTCATGGACCTCGTCGCCGCTGAGCGGAAGAGCGGCCGGGTTGCGATGCCGGTGACCACGACGCGAGTGGCCGAGCAGGTGGCCAGCTTCCACGGGGTCGAGGTCGAATGGACGACCAGTTCGCCGGGCGACCTGTCAGCCGCCGCGGAGCACCCCGGCCTGATCCTGGCCGGTGACGGCCGAGGTGGGTACGTGGTGCCCGAGTTCGGCATCGCCTTGGACGCCATCGCCGCGTTCGTACGCTTGGTTGGGCTGGTTGCCCGTACCAACCTCTCGCTCAGCCAGATCGACGCCCGGATCCCGGACTCCAACGTCGCCCGCCGGGACGTACCGACCCCTTGGGCAGCCAAAGGCATGGTGATGAGGTCGGTGGTCGAGGCGGCCGGCCCTCGAGAGCTCGACACCACCGACGGGGTACGCGTGGTGGAGCCCGACGGTCGCTGGGTTCTCGTACTGCCCGACCCCGCCGAAGCCGTCACCCACCTGTGGGCCGAGGCGCCAACCCAGGCTGAGTCGATCGACCTGCTCGACGAGTGGACCGCGGTGGTCGAGCGCGCTGGGCAGTAGCCTGGGCACCCGACGAAATCGCTTGCTTCGCTCGCTCGAACGTTTCGTGGGGAGCCGCCCGGGTCGCTGGTCGCCATGGGGGACCGCGCCACAGTGGCTGATCTTCGGGGTCGGCTCGGATCAGCGGCGGTAAGCGGTGGGCCGGAAGAGCATGAAAGCATGGACGGCCGTGAGCGGACGGTCGAGCGGTGTCGGAACGGGCGTGCGGTTTCCCCGAGACGCTGTCACCCTGCTCGAGTCGATCAGCAGCGATGCACTCGACCCGGCGTATAGCGAGGCGGCCCGCCGGCGGTCGATCGATTCCCGACCGGACCGAGGCTTCGCGCTGCGCGCCGCCGAGATCGCATTGCCCGTGGTGCTTGTGGGACTCCTGCTGGTCACCGCTCTAGCCCAGACGAGACGGAGCGTGCCGGATCTGGCCGAGGAGCGTGCCGCGCTGGCCGCGCGGGTCGAGGACAAGACGCTGGACGCAGACGCGTTGCAATATGAGGTGGAGCGGTTACGTAACGAGGTCGCTGCCGAGCGGAGCGCGGGACTCAACGTCAGTAACGCGGGACGGCGGACGGCCCGCGACCTGGCGCGGCTCGAGCTGGCCGCCGGCGGTGTGCCGGTTACCGGCCCCGGCCTGCGCATCGTGGTCGACGACGGCCAGGTGCAGGAGGGCGAGGCAGACGCCGATCCGGCGCGCATACTCGACACGGATCTCCAGCGGCTGGTCAACGGCTTGTGGGCCGCCGATGCCGAAGCGGTTGCGATCAACGGCCAGCGGCTCACCGGTACCACCGCGATCAGGTCGGCAGGCTCGGCGGTAACGGTCGGGTTCCGGCCGCTCGGCCGTCCGTACACGATCGAGGCGATCGGCGACCCGGGGCAAATCGAGGCCCGCTTCGTTGACGGGCCAGGTGGCCGGTGGTTTCGCACTCTCCAGGACAACTATGGGGTCATCTTCCGGGTTGCGGGCGTGCGTTCGCTGCGGCTCCCGGCGTCCAGCGCGGTCGACGTTCGCTACGCCGAGGCGGAGGGTGCACGTTGATCGCTGCGGTTGGTCTCGTCATCGGCGTGGTGGCGGGGCTTCTTGTCCAGCCGACCGTGCCGTTGTGGCTGCAGCCCTACCTACCCATCGCGGTCGTCGCCGCGCTCGATGCGGTCTTCGGTGGCCTGCGGGCCTGGTTCGAAGGGGTCTTTGACGACAAGGTCTTCGTGATCTCCTTTGTCTCCAACGTCCTCATCGCGGCCCTTGTGGTATTCCTCGGCGATCAGCTTGGCGTCGGAGGGCAGCTGTCCACCGGCGTCGTCGTCGTACTCGGAATCCGGATCTTCGCCAACGCCGCGGCGATCCGCCGGCATATCTTCCACGCATGACTGACGACGACCGCACTCCAACCGGCCCGGGCCGCCCAGGTCCGGCAATGACCGGCCCGGCCAACCCAGCCCGAGGCGAGGCGACAGAGGGTGGGACCTGGCTTGCTCGGCTGGCGCGGTCCTTCCGGCAGCCGCGGCTCAGCCGTGGCCAGGTGCTGGCGGGCCTGCTGTGCGGACTGCTCGCTTTCGCGGCTGTCGTCCAGGTGCGGTCAAGAGACGGCGGTTCCGAGCTGTCCGGCGCGCGGGAGTCGGACTTGGTGATGCTCCTTGATGGAGTCACCGAACAGGCCCAACGACTCCAGGATGAACGGCGCGAGCTGCAAAGCGCGAAAGAGCGTCTGGAGTTCGGTGCGGACCGCGAGCAGGCTGCGTTGAATCAAGCGAAACAGCGCGCGACGACCCTGGGGATACTCGCCGGGACACTGCCGGCCAAGGGGCCGGGGATCGAGCTGACGATCGCCGACCCGAACGGAAAGCTGCCCGCCGACACCCTCCTGAACGCTGTGCAAGAGCTACGCGATGCGGGTGCCGAGGCGATGCAGCTCAACGTTGTGCGGGTGGTCGCGTCCACCGACTTTCTCGATGCCGTACCCGGATCGGTGCTCGTCGACGGCGTCGCCACCCGTCCGCCGTACACCTTCCTCGTCATCGGCGACCCGGACACGCTCGCCACCGCGTTGGACATCCCGGGCGGCGTCCTCGATGCCCTGACCGAGCAGGGGGGCGCGGGCCAGGTGACCAAACGCCAGGACATTCGGGTTGATGCTGTCCGAGCACCCGACGCCATGCCGAACTCACGAGCATCCAGATAGCGGCACCCCTGAGTTTGATCGCTTCGCCCGAAGCTTCGAGTGGACCGCCCCGTGGCTGATCTCCGCTGTACCGTGATTCGGTCACCAATTCGGAGTGTCGGTTGCCGGCGCGACCGTCCTCGGACACCCCATAGACTCACCGCGACACGACGGATTGGAGTCCTCTGCCTTACTCGCCCCTGCTGCATCGCACTTCGCACGGCATCGAAGGGATGGCTGACGACCCGTGGGACCGATGTATCCGGAAGACCTCAAGTACAGCAACGAGCACGAGTGGGTTCGGACCAGCGCGGACGCGGACGGCCTGGCGAGGGTGGGCATTACCTACTACGCGCAGGAGCAGCTGGGCGACATCGTCTTCGTCACGCTCCCCGAGGTGGGTACTGAGGTCACGGCGGGCGACCCGTGTGGCGAGCTTGAGTCGACGAAGAGCGTGAGCGACATCTATGCGCCGGTCAGCGGCACCGTCGTCGCCCGGAATGACGCGCTTGACGCGTCGCCGGAGCTGGTGAACGCCGAGCCATACGGGGAGGGCTGGATGTTCGACGTCCAGATGTCGGAGCCAGCGGAGCTGTCCGGTCTGCTGGACGCGAGCGCCTACGAATCGCACGTCGCGGCAACCTAGCGGCGCGTGTTCGAGGTCCTTTGGCGACCCGCAAGTCTTGGAGCAAAACGATCAAACATCGAGATCGAAGCCGAGCCGGAGAGACTTGCCGGCGGGGTCAAGATGAGGGTTCTGGTTGACCTGGCCGCGCAGGCGCGCATAGGTTGCCGAAACAAAACCTTGACCTGAAGTTGGCGTCGAGAGTTGCTGGCGGAGAAGCGACCAGACAACTTGATCATGGTCCTGGAGCAACACAGCGGCGCTCCTGGACCCGCATATCAGAGGCCGGAGACGCAATGCCGTTCTGTACTCAGTGCGGTCACGAGAATCCCGACGAGGCTCGGTACTGCTCCAACTGCGGAGCGCTGCTGCGACCGGGTACGTCGGGGACAGGGGGAACGGACGTGACATCCACCGTTACTCTCGGAGGCGAGCCGCCTGAACCGGAACGCCTCGAGGAGCTGTCCGCCGCCGACCAGGCAGCAGTGGAGGCACTGCCGCCCGGCTCGGCGCTACTCGTCGTCCGCCGGGGACCCAACGCCGGCAGCCGCTTCCTGCTCGACGCGGACGTGACAACCACCGGTCGGCATCCCGACAGTGACATCTTCCTCGACGACGTCACCGTTTCCCGGCGGCACGCGGAGTTCCGGCGCACACCCGAGGGCGCATTCCTGGTGCGGGACGTCGGGAGCCTCAACGGCACCTACGTCAACAAGGAACGGATCGACCAGGTCCTGCTCAACCATGGCGACGAGGTGCAGGTCGGGAAGTACCGCTTGCGCTTCTATGCCACCCGTCAGCAGGAGGCTGCTGGAGCGGCCTCATGAGCCAGTACACGAGGCTTTGCTGGAGGGACACTCGGTGAGTCTCAGCATCGGCGAGGTGCTCGCCGAGCTGCAGCCGGACTTCCCCGGCATCACGATCTCCAAGATTAGGTTTCTGGAGTCCACCGGGCTGATCGAACCGCAGCGGACGGCGGCCGGATACCGACGGTTCGACCGAAGCGACATTGCCAGACTCCGCTACATCCTGACCGCGCAGCGTGACCACTACCTGCCGCTGCGGGTCATCAAGGACCATCTCGATGCCCTAGATCGTGGCCTCGAACCGCCCGCGGTCGGACTGCCCGGGCCGCGGGTGCCGGCAGCGGGCGCGTATGCCGATCCCAGTGGCGCCGCCCTGTTGGCGACAGTGACAGAACCAACCGCCAACGTTCGGATCACCCGCTCCGAACTCGCCGACGCGGCCGGGCTCACCGACGAGGGTCTGGCAGAGCTCGAGGAGTTCGGTCTGATCAGCTCCGGTGACGGCGCATACCTCGACGGGGACGCCTTGCTCGTGGCCCGGACCGTCGCGGCGCTCGGGGAGTATGGCCTACAGCCACGTCACTTGCGCATGGTCAAAGCGGCCGCTGGCCGTCAGGTCGATCTCATCGAGCAGGTCGTGACCCCATTGGTGGCCCACCGCGGCGCCGACAGCTGGTCCCGGGCCGAAGAGGCTGTACGGGAGCTGGCGGCGCTGCTGGTCCGCCTGCATGCCGTGTTGGTCAAGTCGGGGGTGACGCGCGCGTTGCCAGTGGATACCCGTCGGTGACGCTCGCACGGGGTTTCGGCGCCGGTTTCGGAACCAGCAAGAGCGCGTAGCACGGTTGCCCTCGCACCCGGAACACGAGTGCGGCTCGTCCCCGAGCCGTTGCCGTGGATCGGCGCAGGCGGGGTACTGTGGCAGGCGTGAATCAGCTCGACGTGGTCGGTGTGAGGGTGGAGCTGCCCTCCAACCAGCCGATCGTCCTGTTGCGCGAGGTTGGCGGCGAGCGATATCTCCCGATCTGGATCGGGGCGGTCGAGGCGACAGCGATTGCCTATGCACAGCGTGGCGAGGTCCCGCCCCGGCCGCTTACCCATGACCTCTTCAAGGACGTGATCACGGCTCTCGGCCACGAGCTGCGCCAGGTACGGATCACCGACTTGCGCAGCGGGGTTTTCTATGCCGAGCTGGACTTCGGCGGCGTGCAGGTCAGCGCCCGTCCGTCCGATGCGATCGCCCTGGCTTTGCGAACTGGATCCCCGATCTATGGCAGCGACGAGGTGCTCGAAGAGGCCGGGATCCCGATACCGGACGAGCAGGAGGACGAGGTCGAGAAGTTCCGCGAGTTCCTCGATCAGGTAACACCCGAGGATTTCGGCCGCGGCCACTGAATCGCAGCGCTCGGCCTTTCCTCGTCTCTTCTGGTAACCCTGCCCGGCGGCCGGGCACGCCCCCGGCGACTCGGCGCGACACGCCCGATGGACGGTCGCGGTCGTTGACCCCGCTGGTCGTCCGCCATACGGTCGGGGTAAGTCTCCTCGCTGTAACTTCCACCGGTGGAAGCTGTTGTTTCCTACGAGCGCGGGCGGCGGATCAAGGAGGTCGGCGTGATTCCCGAACAAGGCCGGCTCTTCGACGATTCGGTGGCCGCAGCCGACACCGGCTATCGCGGTCCGACCGCCTGCGCGGTTGCGGGAATCACCTACCGCCAACTCGATTACTGGGCCAGGACCGGCCTAGTCGAGCCCACTATTCGGCAGGCCAGCGGCTCCGGTACCCAGCGGCTCTACAGCTTCCGCGACATCCTCGTGCTCAAGGTCGTCAAGCGGCTGCTCGACACCGGCGTTTCCTTGCACAACATTCGAAGTGCTGTCCAGCACCTCCGGGAGCGTGGCGTCGAGGACCTGGCACAGATCACATTGATGAGCGACGGGGCAACGGTCTACGAGTGCACATCGGCCGACGAAGTTGTCGACCTTCTCCAGGGAGGTCAGGGCGTGTTCGGCATCGCGCTAGGCAAGGTCTGGCGCGAAGTAGAGGGAACCCTCGCCGAGCTACCGGCAGAGCGCGTGGAGGGCACGGCCGGGGCGGACGAGCTTATCGAGCGCCGCCGCCAACGGACGGGCTGATTCATCCTTCAGCGGCGCTCGAAGTAGGACGACCGCGGCCGGTCGGGCTCCTCCCGGCCCGGCTCTTGCTGCCGAGGCCAGGGCATTGGTCGCCGCGTCCCGTTGGCTGCGAGGTTGGTGATTCGCTGCATCATCTCGGCCTCGGCCCGGAGCTCGTCCTCGTTCGGAGACAGCGCGATCACGCCAAGCAAGCCGCCGGCGACCAAGCTGATGCCGATGATGAGGGGGAGCAGGAATTCGAAAGCGTTGGCGCCGTTCAGTGTGGTGTGGTCGTCCACGAGCCGAACGCTCATCGCGGCCATCGCGGTGTAATGCATGCCGCTGACGGCAACCCCCATGATCAGCGCCGCAGCGGCGGTCGCCCACGGGCCTCTGACTCGCAGGGCGAACAGCAGCGCCGCCGTGGCCGCGACGACCGCGATGACGATCGACGCTCCCACCTTCACGCCGTCGTAGTGGATCACCCCGTGCAGCTGCACGGCCGCCATTCCGGTGTAGTGCATGCTGGCCACGCCCAGCCCGGTGATCGTGCCGCCACCGAGGAGAGGCACCAGGCGCTCGCCACCGAAGCCCACGATCAGCAGACCGATACCGACGACGACCACCGCGATGACCATGCTCAGCATCGTCAAACCGACGTCGTAGCGTATCCCCGAGCCGGACACCGAGAATCCGAGCATCGCGATGAAGTGCATAACCCAGATGCCCGTGCCCCCGATCGACACGGCGGCAAGCGTCAACCAGCGCCCCCGGGCGGCACCCGTGACCCCGCGGGCGCGAGCGGTGCACAGGAGCCCGAGTGCCGAGCCGATGCACGACATGACGTACGCGAGCAACGGTGTCAACAAGCCGTAGGTGAAGTGATAGAGGTCAGTCACTGTCTGTCTCCGGTCGATGTCGAGTCCGCCAATACTGGCATGAGTCGCGAGACTCGGTCGATCTCCGACCTCTGTCCTATCTCCGTCACATCGGGCTAGCCGCAGGTAGCGCCGCAGAAGGTCTAAATCTTGTCGAGAAACGACAAGATAGCCGCGGGGAATCACGATCTTGGCGGCCGCAAAGCCATCCAAATGCGTCAAATCGAGCGCTGACTGCGTCACGCCGTCCCGCTGCTACCTTTGGGCTCCCCCGCGACTTGCCGGGCCGGCGCCCGCCCGTATCCGCTCACGGCGGGCGGGCTGCTCGGCAGCTTCCCAGCCTAGGTGTGCCGCGTGGCGATTTGGATGTTCGCGGGATACGGTCGGCGTTCGGGAGGTTTGCGCTGATGAGTAGTGGAGGTCAAGTCCCCACGGGGACGACCCCCTGGAACCCCGGCGGTGCCGAAGCCAGGGGGACGACCCCCTGGAACCCCCGCGGTGCCGAAGCCACCGGGACGACCCTCCGGAACTCCCGCGATGACGAGTCAACGGGGGAGAAGCAGTGAGCACCCGTCCGAGCATCCAGGAGCTCGAGCGCGCGCAGCCCTTCGCCGGCCGCCACGTCGGGCCGTCCCGGGACGAGCAGGCCAAGATGCTGGCCCACGTGGGTTTCAGCAGCCTCGACGACCTGTCGGCGGCGGCCGTCCCTGCTGGCATCACGATCGAGGGGCCGCTGGATCTACCGACGGCTGCGACCGAGGTCGAGGTCGTGGCGGAGCTCCGCTCCGTTGCCAACGACAATCGCCGACTGGTGCAGATGATCGGTCTCGGCTACTACGACACGGTCACACCGCCGGTGATCCTTCGCAACCTACTCGAGAACCCGGCGTGGTACACCGCCTACACGCCTTACCAACCCGAGATCTCGCAGGGCCGGCTGGAGGCGCTGCTGAACTTCCAAACCGTGGTATCCGATCTCACCGGACTTCCAATCGCGAACGCGTCGCTGCTGGACGAGGCGACTGCGGCGGCGGAGGCGATGGCGCTGGCCCGGCGGGCGGCGCCGCGAACGAACGACAGCTCTCGCTTCGTCCTGGATGCGGACTGCTTCCCACAGACCATCGCCGTGGTGCAGACTCGGGCGGAGCCGCTGGGGATCGAGGTCCTCGTCGCCGACCTCAGCGAAGGCCTGCCAGATGGCGACCTGTTCGGCGTCCTGGTGCAGAACCCCGGCGCCACGGGGGCCGTCCGCGACCTTTCGGCGATCGTCGACCATGCACATCGGCGGGGCGCGGTCGTTACCGTTGGGACCGACCTGCTCGCACTCACCCTGCTCCGGCCTCCGGGCGAGACCGGAGCCGACATCGCAATCGGCAGTTCGCAGCGCTTCGGCGTGCCACTCGGCTTCGGCGGGCCGCACGCCGGCTTCATTGCCGTACGACACGGCCTGGAGCGGCAGCTACCCGGTCGCCTGGTTGGCGTCTCGATCGATGCGGATGGCGCACCGGCCTATCGGCTGGCGCTGCAGACCCGCGAGCAGCACATCCGGCGGGAGAAGGCAACCAGCAACATCTGCACGGCGCAGGTCCTGCTCGCCGTCATCGCCGGCGCGTACGCGGTCTACCACGGGCCAGACGGGCTACGGGCGATCGCCCGCCGCGTACATCGGTACGCCGCGATCCTCGCTCAGGGCCTTCGCTCGGCCGGACTTGAGGTGGCATCGGGCAGCTTCTTCGACACCGTGTCCGTGCATGCTCCAGATCGGGCGGCCGAGGTGGTCGAGGCCGCCCGCGAACATGGGGTAAACCTCCGCCTGATTGACGCGGACACCGTCGGCATCTCCTGCGACGAGGTAACGCGGCGGGAGCACCTCACCGCGGTGTGGGACGCCTTGGGCGTCGCAGCCGCGAGCATCGACTCGATCGACAGCACCGTCGAGGACCCGATCCCACCGGAGCTGGCACGCACCAGCGACTTTCTCATGCATCCCGTCTTCCATGGCCACCACTCCGAAACGGCGATGCTGCGCTACCTGCGCCGCCTCGCCGACTTCGATATCGCGCTCGACCGCTCCATGATCCCGCTCGGCTCGTGCACGATGAAGCTCAACGCGACGGCCGAGATGGCGGCGATCACATGGCCGGAGTTCGCGGGAATCCATCCGTTCGCGCCCGCCGATCAAGCGGCCGGCTACATCCACTTGATCAGATCGCTCGAGCACTGGCTGGCCGAGATCACCGGCTACGACGCGGTGTCCGTACAGCCCAATGCGGGGTCGCAAGGCGAGCTCGCCGGCTTGCTCGCCGTCCGCGCTTACCACCGGGCCAATGGCCAGCCGCACCGGGATGTCTGCCTCATCCCGTCGAGCGCCCACGGGACGAACGCGGCGAGCGCCGTGATGGCAGGGATGCGGGTGGTCGTCGTGGCGTGCCGGGACAACGGGGACGTCGACGTCGACGACCTCCGGACGAAGATCGCGGCACATCGTGACCGGCTGGCCGTACTCATGGTCACCTACCCGTCCACGCACGGCGTCTTCGAGGCGGCAATCGAGGAGATCTGCGCGCTGGTGCACGAGGCCGGCGGCCAGGTCTACGTGGACGGCGCGAACCTCAACGCGCTCGTCGGCATCGCCAAGCCGGGTCATTTCGGCGCGGACGTCTCCCACCTAAACCTGCACAAGACCTTTTGCATCCCCCACGGCGGCGGCGGGCCCGGCGTCGGGCCGGTCGCCGTGCGAGCGCACCTGGCGCCGTATCTGCCGAACCACCCTTTGCAGCCCGCCGCCGGCCCGGAGACGGGCGTCGGACCGGTCTCGGCCGCGCCCTGGGGATCGGCCGGGATTCTGCCAATCTCCTGGGCCTACCTACGCCTGATGGGCGCCGACGGGCTTCTGCGGGCGACCCAGGTCGCGATCCTGGCCGCCAACTACGTCGCGCGGCGGCTCGCACCGCACTATCCGGTGCTCTACACGGGGCCGAACGGGCTAGTCGCCCACGAATGCGTCGTGGACCTGCGACCCCTCACCAAGGAGACCGGCGTCACCGTCGATGATGTCGCGAAGCGTCTCATCGACTACGGCTTCCACGCGCCCACGATGTCGTTCCCCGTCGCCGGCACTCTCATGATCGAGCCGACCGAGTCCGAAGACCTCGCCGAACTGGACCGCTTCTGCGACGCCATGATCTCGATCAGGGGGGAGATCGACCGAGTGGCCGGCGGGGAGTGGCCTAGAGGGGACAATCCGCTGCGGAAAGCACCGCATACCGCGGCCATGATCGCCGGTGATTGGGAACGTCCCTACGAGCGAGAGCTGGCGGTGTATCCAATGGCGTCGCTGCGATCCGGGAAGTACTGGGCGCCGGTGCGGCGCATTGAAGGTGCCCACGGGGACCGGAACCTCATCTGCGCTTGCCCCCCGGTCGAAGCTTACGGCTCGTAACAGTCGGGTAGTGCCGACCAGTGCGCTCAGGCTGCCGGCACTCGCGGATGTGGGACAAGGGGATCGGTCGGCCGGTGTGGCGCAACGATCTTTCCGTCGGGCAGCAGCTCCCCGGTGTCCTCGAAGAGCACAACTCCGTTGCAGAGCAGGCTCCAACCCTGCTCTGGGTGGTGAGCGATGGTGTGGGCCGCCTCCCGGTCCGGCGCTTCGGCCGGCGGGCAGGGCGGGTGATGCTGGCACTGCATCGTGCCTCCGTACTGCGCTTGCAACCTTGTTCTGTCTTGTTCTGTCTCTAGTGTGACGCGGACCACCGACCATTTCGCGACGTTATTAGTTGTTCACACGGTTGTGTTGCCGATTCGTTTCCAGCGTGATCACCTTGGGTTGTCAGCCGGTCACCCGCTGCCTACCCGAAGTCAATCAACGACCTATGCCACTCGGACATTCCACCCGGATCGCGGCCTCCATGTCCCTCCCGGCGCGTGGTGGTCAGGTCCGCCCCTCGGCCTCCTGGGCGTCGTCAAGTGCGGGCGACCGCTCCATCCAGTCCGCCTCGAGGACGTTGAAACCATCCCGCCTCGCCTCGTCGCACACCACTGGGTCATCGTCGACGAGTACGGCCACCCGGCCCCCGCGGGCAAGCCGACGAAGCAGCCCTAGCTTCGTGAACCGGGCCGGCCGGCGGTCTCCCTCCTGTCTCATGATCAGCTCGCCGGCCGGTAGACCGTGCCTACGCAGCCATGACTCGGTCTGGCTGCGCAACCGTTCGGGGCGACCAGTCAGGTAGACGATCGTGTGCTCGGCCGCGAGGTTGTCGACGACGGCGACGCCCTCGGCTAGCAATCCGTCCTCGTCGGCCGCCGCGAAGAACGCTGCCCAGTTCTTCGGCCTCCGCTCGACATGGTGCAGCCGGTGCCGGACGTCCGCCAGAACGCCGTCGATGTCGACGACTGCGTACCTGGGAAGCGCGTCCTGGTTGGCCGTCACGCCCACAGCTTGCCCGGAAATCCGAGGCGCTTGTCGGCGGCGGGACAGTCGGCCGGCGGGGAACCGTCAACCCGAGATGGGTCGTCTCACATTTTGGCCACCGGGGCTCCTCTGCGAGAGCGCCGCTACCTGCGGCTTTGCACCGGCCAGCGGGATCTTTTGCCTAAACGCGAATTTCCCGCACATCAGGACCTTCCCCATCGGGTATGGGCTCGACGGCAAGAAGAGCGGTGCGATCGACCCTGCCCGGCCGGGGGTCGCAGCCTTCGCCTTCGTAGATCGGCTTGTAGGCATGAGGGAGGGTCCTGCGACATGGGCGATCGGGTGCCCACCTCCTTCTTCACAGCTCAAGATCGACAGCGCTACCGGCACAAGGTACGCCGCTGCCTCGATGTCCTCGAGCGCATGCTCGCCGAGGGTCGATACGAGACCGGTCGCAAGACGATGGGCATCGAGCTCGAGCTCGTCCTTGCCGACCAGGACGAGAATCTCGCCAACGTCAACAGTGAGGTGCTGTCGCGGCTGGCAAGTACGGATTTTCAGACCGAGCTTGGGCAGTTCAACCTCGAGGTCAACATCGCCCCACACAACATGGCGGGCTCGGTCTTTACCGAACTCGAGGAAGAGCTGGACACCAGCATCGGCTTTGCCGACCGCAAGGCCAGAGAGGTCGGGGCGCACGTCGCGGTAATCGGGATCATGCCCACCTTCGGCGATCGTGACGTCGCCCTGTCCGCGTTCTCCAACAACCCCCGGTTCATCGCCCTCAACGAGCAGATCATTCTGGCCCGCGGCGAGAACCTCGCCGTTGCGATCGACGGCGTGGAGCACCTGGCGTGCGAGACGAACTCGATCATCTTCGAAGCGGCGGGCACCAGCATCCAGTTCCATCTGCAACTGAGCCCCGACACCTTCGCAGCGGCATGGAACGCTGCCCAGACTGTGGCTGGGGTGCAACTGGCACTGGGCGCGAACTCGCCATTCTTCCTCGGCCGTGAGCTTTGGCGGGAGACCAGGGCCATCCTCTTCGAGCAGGCGACCGATACCCGCTCGGAGGAGCTCGTAGCGCAAGGTGTCCGACCGAGGGTCTTCTTCGGAGAGCGCTGGATCAACTCACCGGTCGAGCTCATCCACGAAAACGTCCGGTATTTCTCCGCACTGCTGCCCTATTGCGACGACGAAGACCCCGTCGAGGTCCTGGAGCGCGGAGAGATACCGCACCTGACCGAGCTACGCCTGCATAACGGCACGGTGTGGCGCTGGAATCGACCCGTGTACGACGTCCAGCGCGGCAAGCCGCACCTGCGGATCGAGAACCGTGTACTCCCGGCCGGCCCGACCGTCGCCGACATGCTCGCCAATGCGGCCCTCTATTACGGACTCGTCCGGTCGCTGTGCGACCAGGAGCGCCCGATCTGGCGGCGGATGACCTTCTCCGCGGCCCGGGAGAACTTCTACGCCGGCGCGCGCTACGGCATCGACGCCAAGCAGTTCTGGCCAGGCCTGGGCAATGTCGCGGTCACCGATCTCATGCTGCGGCGCCTGCTTCCGCTGGCCTACGACGGCCTCGACCTGTGGAAGGTCGAGCCCGCCGACCGGGACCGCCTGCTCGGCATCATCGAGCAGCGCTGCCTGCGCCGCACCAACGGCGCGGACTGGCAAGCGAAAGCATTCCACCGATTCCAGGACCACCACCGGTACGACCGGGCGCGGGCGCTATGCGAGGTCACGAAGCTGTACGTCGAGTGGATGCGCACCGGCGAGCCCGTCCACACCTGGCCGCTGCCATAGGCAACGCGACTATCGGGTGGTGGCGGCAGCACCGAGGATCGCCTCGAGGAGAATCTGGATGATGGCGCGCGGGTCCTTGGTGACGTGCGCCTCACCGTGCGCGGCCTGAGCGATTGGTTCCACCTCGGCCGCGTCGACCTCGGGCCCAAACGCCACGATGATCAAGATAACCGGCTTCTCCGGATCGAACTCGGACTTGATCGCGTTGATCAGCGCCTCCCGGCTGATGCTGCCGGGATCCTCGTTCTTCCCGTCGGTCATCACGACCAGCGCGTTGATCTTGCCGGCCTCGTACTCGTCGGTCATCGTCCGGTAGCCGGCGAGGATGGTGTCGTAGAGCCCGGTGCCGCCGCCGGGCTTCCACGTGATCCGGCTCGCCAGCGAGTTCAGCAGAGTGCGCTGGGAGGCGTCGCCGACGACGCTGCTCAGCGGCCGTATGGGCACAACCTGCCGGTAGTCCTTGTTGCCGTCCAGCTTGGTCGAGAAGGTCCACAGGCCCACCGAGGTGTCTTCGCGCAGCAGCGGCAGTGCCGTTAGCACAGCCTGCGTGGACAGATCCATCCGGGTCTTGCCAGGCGCGCCGGGAACCTCTTCGCCCATCGACCCGGAGACGTCGACGACGGTGAGGATGCGGCCACTCAGGCTCGCGGCAGCCCATAGCCGCTGCAGTTGGTCAAGTTGGTCCGCCGAAGCGCTCGGCAGCGCCTTCGGTTTCGCCGACAGAACGCCCTCGCCCGGAACCGCGCCGAGGCCGGTCTCGCCGCTGGTCGAGCGGAAGCCGTGGTCCTCGAGCACTACGGTCCCGGGGTCGGACCGCAACCGATCGAGCAGGGTGGCGGCCGCGTCCTGGACCCGCTGTGCCTGACCGGCCGGCAGACCCGGGCGAGTCATCGGGGTGTACGGGTAGTCGAGGTAGGGTGTGCCTTCCTGGGGATATATCGCGACCAGTGGGACGTCCGGCGATTTCTGGTTGTACGCCCAGACACCCTGTTCCGTATACGGGAAAGCGCCGACCCGCCCGGCGGCCGACTGGGTGATCTCTTCGGGAGTTCGGGGCAGCTTGGATAGAACGTCATCGGTGGTCGCTGATAGCCGGGCGGACAGTGTGCGGGCTGCGGCGACAAGTTGCAGGTTCGCCTCGGCGCCGCTGCCGAGGAGGTCCCGCAGACCGGCCAGGGTCAGCAGGCTCGCCGACGACTTGGTCGGGTCGGCGATGCCGAACTTCACCGGGCTGGATCCGAGACTGGCGACGACCTGTGACCATGTGGGCTGAGTACCGGGCCAGCCCTGCTGCTCGGCTGCCGGCCGCACCATGGCGACCACCACCGGAGACTGGGCGATCGACCGAGACTCGCCCAGCGGTGCCTGGTTATCGGCCGCGGCCTTGCTCGTCCAAAGCGAGGAGTCGGGGATCCACACGTCCGGATTGCCCACGCTTGCTGGCTTGCCGGCGGCGAGCGCCTCGGCGACCTCGTCGGATGGATGGCTCGACACGGCGAAGTTGGTGCATTCCGCGTTTATCCGACTCCCGCTGCGTTCCGGGATGCCGCTCGCCACTTGCTCGACCGCGGCGGCGATGTCCGGGCTTGCGGCGACCGACAGCGTCGTTGTGGACGTACACCCAAGCATCCGACTGGCAGCGAAAGCACTAGCGGCGGCGACCAGAGCAACGACGCCAAGGGCGACCGCCGCGCGGCGCAGGCGCGACCGCCGGCGGGTCGTGCGCCGCCGCAGGAAATCCTCCCGGCGCGAGGCGGCGTCGCCGACGGCACGATGGCGACCTCCCACTCGCTCCACCTCGCTGATCGTCAGTACGTTCGGCACCCGCTCAACCGATGCGAGGCCGTGAAGGCACTTCTGCAGTCCCCGCGCGCTCCCGCTCGCGTGACTCTAAGTGACAGCGGCGGACTTCAGCTAGTCGAAGAACGTACCGTTGTCAAGCGGTCACGGCCTGCGAATCCGGGCGAGAAGATGGCGAGGATAGGCTCGCGCCGTGGATCTCGTCACGCTCTCCGACATCCGGACCGCCCAGGAACGCATCGCCGGCGTGGCGGTCCGCACGCCGCTCCTGCCAGCCGGCTGGGCCGGCTCCCGCGGGGAGCTCGTCTACCTGAAGCCCGAGATGCTGCAGCCCGTGGGCTCGTTCAAAATCAGGGGCGCGTACAACAAGATCGCAGCGCTTGACCCACAGATCCGCGAGCGGGGAGTGGTCGGGAGCTCGAGCGGCAATCACGGGCAAGCCCTCGCCTTCGCCGCGGCGAGCTTCGGTGTGAAGGCGACGGTCGTTATGCCTGCGACGGCGGCGCCGAACAAAGTTGCGGCGACGCGGGCGCTCGGGGCCGAGGTGATCCTTGTCCCGCCGGCCGACCGGGATACGGTCCCTCTTGCGCTTGCCGAGAGGCACGGCTACGCGCTGGTGCCCCCGTACGACGACCCGTACATCATCGCGGGCCAGGGCACGATCGGACTCGAGATCGCGGCGGACCTGCCGGACGCCGAGCTCGCGCTGGTCCCGGTCAGCGGCGGTGGCCTGATCTCTGGGATTGCCACCGCAGTCAAATCCAGCCTCCCGGATGCTCGGATCGTCGGTGTCGAGCCGGAGCTCGCGGCCGACGCCGTGGAGAGCTTCCGGATCGGATACCGCCAAGTTTGGGAGCCGGAGCGGACCCAGCGGACGATCGCGGACGGCCTGCGCACCACGAGCGTGGGTGAGCTGCCTTGGGAGCACATAAAGTCCTACGTCGACGACGTCATCACTGTCACGGAGAAACAGATCCGCGAGACGATGCGTGCGATCGTCGTAGAGAGCCGGCTGGTCGCGGAGGCGAGCGGCGCGGTGGCGCTCGCCGCCCACTTGTTCGCCCGCGACCGGCTGCCGGCCTCCTCCCATACCGTTGCGGTCGTCAGTGGCGGCAACGCTGACCCGTCGCTCCTCGCGGACGTGCTTACTAGCGAGCCGGAAGTCCCAGCTGGTCGAGGAACCAGCTCAGCGGGGCGGTCTCAACAAATGACTTGAGCGGCCCGAGAATCCACCCCGGAAGGTCGTCGCGCTTCTCCGCGTCCTGGACCGAACGCACGAGTCCCGCCCGCAGGGCCCGCTCCATCGTCTGCCGGTCGAGCCGTGGACCGCCGAACCGCTGCTCGCCGTCGAGCGAGAGTACGAGCCGTTCGCGGGAGATCCCCAGCTGGCAGGCGGCGCCGTTGACGGCCGAAAGCGCGATCCGTTGGATTCCCGCATCGAACCCGCCGCCCGGGTACGGATCGGCTGCGGCCGTACAGGCATTGGCCTCTCGATAGGACCCGAAACCGGCCGCGCCGGCGCTCCGCTCGGCGACGAGGAGGCCACCAGCACACAGGATCAGCGCGCTGAGGCCCGCGAAGGCCGCCGATGTCGCCGGTGCTCCTCGGCCCACCCAGCTCCGACTGTCCGCCGCTGCTGCCTTTCGCGGGCGACGGCGGGTCCGGGCCAACATGGCCAGACCGGGAATCGCGACCGCGAGGCCGAGGCAGGCGGCGGCCCCGAAGGCGGGGCGGAACGCTCGGGTCAGGACACCCTCCACCCGAGCGGCGAGATGCTCCCCGACCCGCAGCCCGGCGGCGGACCCCACACCCGCCGCCGCGACGGTCTCCTCAAGGTCGGGTACCGCGCCGCGCTGGCTCGCGTCGAGCTGGTCTCGCATCGTCAGCGCGATCTTCACCTTGTCTTGCACGGGTGCTCGGGCGTCGAGGACAACGCTTGCGCCGGCAAGTGCCGCGCGCTCGGACGCTCGGTCGAGCGTGCCGGCGAGGATCGGGGCGATCAAAACCAACCCCAGCACGAGCCCGGCGTGGCGGGCGCTTACGGCCAACGCCCCGTTCCTGACCGTGTCTCTCCCGTCGCCAAGCGCCGCCCGGTCGAGCACGCCCGTGAGTAGCCCAACCCCGGCCCCGCACAGCGCCAGCGCGGCCACCATCCAGGCATAGTCCGTGGAGGGTAGCCAGGCCAACGCGGACAGACCGCCGCCGAGCAACAGTGCGCCGCCGAGCAACAGTGCGCCGCCGAGCGAGTGGGCGGCTGCCGGCAGCCGCCCGCTCGCGTAGCGGATAAGGAGCATGCCGGCCGGCAGCGCGGTCACGACACCGGCGCCGGCGACGGGGGAGTAGCGCCAGATCTCGATCACCAGCAGGACGCTCAAGAACAGGGCCCCGACGAGGGCCCCCGACAACAGAATCAGGCCAACGTTCGGCAGGAGCGGTGGCCTGCGGGCCCCACCTGGCCTGCTCGGTTCAACGGTGCGCGCCGCCGGTACGGCTACGGCGGTCAGAGCGAGAAGCCCGAGCGGAGCCTGGAAGAGGAAGATCGACCGCCAGTCGAACATCTCAGTGAGCACACCGCCCAGGGCCGGGCCGACCACCAGCCCGACCGCGGCCGCCGTGCTCCACGCGGTGCTGCCGGCGTCCCGGCCCAGGGTCGCGCGGAGGACGGCGAGCGAGCCGGCAAGGAGCAGCGCGGCGCCTGCACCCTGGAGACCCCGGCCGACCAGGAGCGCGGCAAGTGAGTTGGCCAAACCACAGACAACTGACGCGGCCGCGAAAACGATCAGCCCCCCGCCGGACAAGGCGACCGGGCGCACTCGCGGTCCGATGACCGCGACCAGCAGCGCCAGAACGGCTACCGCAGCGGCATATCCGGTGAGCACCCAGGAGACACCGACGATCGTGGTGTGGAACTCGCCGTAGATCGGCGGCAGCGCGAGCACGACGATCGAGGCATCCGCGAAGGCCAAGCCCACGGCCCCGACGAGCAGCCAGATCGCGGCCGGTGCCCTCCACACTTTGCCGGCCGCTCGCGGCGGCGCATCGATCTCCGCCGTCATGGCATCGCCGTGCAGGTCCACAACGAAACTGTAGGGGAACGGGCGAACCGTGGCGCTCGAACACCGTGCTGGCACACTGGCCGGGTGGCGGCTAAGCTCACCGACCGGCCGGTCATCGGCATCCTGCACCCGGGCGCAATGGGAGCATCGCTTGGCGCCGCCCTCAAGGCCACCGCAGGCCAGGTGATCTGGGCGGCGGAGGGCCGATCGGATGAGACATCGAAGCGCGCGGAGCTTGCTGACCTTGTCGCGGTGCGGGATGTCGCCGAGCTGGTCGCCTCCGCCGACGTTGTGATCTCGGTGTGCCCCCCGACCGCGGCGCTGGCTGTCGCCGAGCAGGTCGCCCTGCACGGTCGGCCGCTGCTCTATGTCGACGCGAACGCGGTAGCTCCAGACACGGTCAGGAAGATCGCGGATCTGTTCGGACAAGAGCGGGTAGTCGACGCCGCGATCATCGGTCCGCCAGCTTGGCGGCCGGGCCAAACCGTACTTTGGGCGGCGGGGGAGCAGGCGGAGCCGCTGGCAGCGCTGTTCGCCGGCTCCGCCGTCGAGGCCCGCGTCCTGGATGCGAACATTGGCAGCGCCAGCGCGCTGAAGGCGTGCTTCGGCCTGCAGAGCAAGGCGCTCCCGACACTCTGGCTGGTGCTCGCCGCGGCGGCCCGGCAGTACGGCGTCGAAGAGGCCCTGCAATCGGAGCTGGAGCGCACGGGGGTGCGGCTTGACCTCGAGCTCGATGAAGCTGGCTCGCGGGCGACCGCGAAGGCGTGGCGATGGGCCGCCGAGATGGACGAGGCGGCCAAGGTACTCAGGGCGGCCGGGCTGCCGGACGGCTTCTCGGGCGCGGCCGCCGATGTGTATTCCCGGATTGCGGCGTTCGTTCCGCGGGGGACTGGATTCGAGGTATCGCTCGTGCTGGAAGCGCTGCGACGGCGGCCGAAGGACGGCGACCTGCCTTCCAACGTGCCAACTCTTGGTGACGAAGGCCTTACGTACTCCCCGTAGCGGTGGGTAAACCAGCAGGTCAACGCGGCTGTGAGGGCGAAGGCTGGGGGGTCGCCGGCGCGCGGGCGGGAGAACGCCGAATTTCCCCCTAGTGCGTGCTTTGGCTATACCCCTATCCTCCTTCTGACGGGCCGCCCGAGTATCCCCGTCGCGATTCCGAGCACTTTAAGGCCGTCTCCGCCGTTTACGACCTACAGAACCACCAGCGCACCCCCACCTCAAACGATCTACCCGCGCACCCCGTTTGGCGACAGCGTGCCCTCGACGAGGAGGCACCATGGCGATCTACCTTCTGGCCGGCCAGCCGAGCCGCACTAACCTCGAGCTCGTTGACGCTTGGCACCGGCTCGGGCTGGACGCCACTCTGCTCAAGCCCGCGCAAGCCCGCTGGCGCGTCCAGGCCGTCGACACCATCGTGGCTCGTCTCGATGTGACCGCGTCACTCGACGGGGTGGAGCCGGGCCTGCGCGAGCTGCGTCGCCTCGAGCGTCGCGGCCTTCGCGTCTTCAACACTGCTGCCTCGCTGCGATCGATGCACGACAAGCTGGAGACCGCGGTCGCGCTTTCCAGGCACAGCGTGCCGAGCCCGTCCACCGCGCAGATCACCGAGCACGACCCGACGCTACCCATCGACCCTCCGGTCGTGGTCAAGCCCCGATTCGGCAGCTGGGGCAGGGATGTCGTCCGCTGCGACACGGCGGAGGACTATATGCAGCATCTGGACGAGCTCGGCGGATGCGCTTGGTTCCGCCGCCATGGCGCGCTCGTACAGGAGCTGGTCGAGCCGCTCGGCTTTGACATGCGCCTGCTGGTTTCTCGCGGCGAGGTGGTAGGCGCTATTGAACGGGTCGCCGCACCCGGCGAGTGGCGAACCAACGTGGCGCTAGGCGCGATTCGCCGGCGGGTTACGCCCCCGCCGGAGGCCGTCGCCGCCGCCCTTGCGGCCGCCGCGGCTATCGGGGGCGACTTCGTCGGCGTCGATCTGCTGCCGCGCCCCGGCGGTGGGTATGTCGTGCTCGAGCTCAACGGAGCGGTCGACTTCACCGCCGCCTATGCGCTCGACGGTCAAGACGTATTCGAACGGGTGGCGATGCTCCTGGCCCGGGAGGAGGCAGACGCGTCCACGGCGGTTCCGCGGGGGCTGCACGCGCCGGCTCTCCCGGTGATCGAGGCCCTCGGAGGGCCAGGCGGGCCCGCTGGCATCGAATACGCCGGCTGAAAGTGCCTACACCGTCAACCAAGGGCGTCAGGTGCCGGCCTGCCTAACACCCGGCCGCCCTCCGGGTCACTTGTCGGACCTGCCGGTAGCGTGCGTTCGTGACCGACCGGGATTGGTTTGGCTGGCACGGCCAGTACGACGTGCCGGGCTCGACGCTGGCGCGGCGCCTAGCCGCCGTCCAGGACCGAGTAGCCGCCGTCTTCGACGGCGCACCGCCGGGACCGCTGCAGGCAGTCAGCATCTGTGCCGGCCAAGGTCGCGACCTGCTCGGCGTGCTCGCCACTCACGGACGTCGAGCGGACGTGTCCGCGCTTCTCGTCGAGCTGGACTCGCGCAACGTTACTATCGCCCGTAAACACGCGTTCGATGCTGGGCTGAGCCACATCGAGGTCGTGGCCGATGACGCCTCCCTCACCGACGTCTACGAAGGCCGGATTCCGGCCGACCTTGTGCTCGCTTGCGGTGTGTTCGGCAACGTGACCGATGAGGACATCGCCCGGACGATCTCGTTCCTCCCAGCCTTCTGTAAGCGCGGCGGGTCCGTCATCTGGACCAGGCATCGCCGGAAGCCGGACCTCGTCCCGACGGTGTGCCGGTGGTTCGCCGATCACGAGTTCAGGCTTGTCTGGCTGTCCGATCTGCAGGAAGGCTTTGGCGTCGGCGTGCACCGCTTCCAGGGGCGACCAGGACCGCTGGCACGCGGCGAACGCATTTTCACCTTCGTCGGTCGCCAGAGTCTCGAGCGTCGACCGACCGAAACCTAACGAGTGTCCGCCACGAGGTCGACCTTGATTGCTTCCGGTTCGGCAACTCCCATGAAAAACTGTCAACGAGACGTGTTGACGTGGGAAGAGTCGGTACCTCAGGGCCTGAGCGGGTCGAGGACGGAAGCCGAGCAGACCGGTCCAAAACGGACGCGGAGTGGGGTGGCATGATCTCGCCGGTGACCAGCGGACCCGCCGCCGCGCAGCACTTGCGCGACCTCGCGCGACTGCGCCGTGTTCGGGACCGGATCGACCGGGAGTACGCGCAGCCGCTGGACGTCGAGGCGCTCGCCCGTGGCGCACACATGTCGGCCGGTCACCTCAGCCGCGAGTTCCGGCTGGCCTACGGGGAGTCGCCATACAGCTATCTGATGACGCGGCGCATCGAGCGCGCGATGGCGCTGCTGCGCCGTGGCGACCTCGGCGTCACCGAGGTCTGCTTCGCGGTCGGCTGCGCCTCGTTGGGCACGTTCAGTACTCGCTTCGCCGAACTCGTCGGGATGCCCCCCAGCACGTACCGGCGCCTGGCGGCGGAGGCGACGGCGGGGATGCCGTCGTGCGTGGCGAAACAGGTCACCAGGCCGGTCAGGAATCGAGAAGCGCCGGTCACGAGTCGCAGCTAGCGTGACCGCCATGGACATCACCATTCACACCACCGTCCTCCCGCACGACGACCCGGACGCCTCTTTGGCCTTCTATCGCGACATCCTCGGCTTCGAGGTGCGAACCGACGTCGGACAGGGCAAGATGCGTTGGATCACGGTCGGCCCCCCCGACCAGCCGGGCACGTCCATCCTCCTGGCGCCGCCGGCCGCCGACCCCGGAATCACCGACGACGAGCGCCGCACCATCCTCGAGATGATGGCCAAGGGCACCTACGGCTGGATTCTCCTGGCCACCAAGGACCTCGACGCCACGTTCGAGCGGCTGCAGGCCAGCGACGCTGAGGTCGTCCAGGAGCCGACCGTACAGCCGTACGGGATGCGGGACTGCGCCTTCCGCGACCCCGCGGGCAACATGATCCGCATCCAGGAGCTCCGCTGAGCCGTCCGGCACTCGCGGCCTGACTGACAGCTGAGACCAGATCGATCCAAGGTGCCTGTTCAGCCGGTGCCGTGATGCTCCGACGCCTCGTCCCCTCTGCCTACCGGCCGGTGCTCGCCGACCGGGTGTTCCGGCGACTGATCGTCGGCTTCGCGGTCTCGTACCTCGGTGACGGCATGAGCTTCGTCGCGGTGGCGTGGCTCGCCATCGAGCTGGCGCCGCAGGCGACCGCGGGGCTGTGGGTCGGCGGCGCGGTGGCGGCATACACGTTGCCTGGCGTGGTCGGTGCGCTCGTGTTCGGTCGCCGTCTGCGCAGGCTGCCGGCCAAGCGGCTGGTGCTGGCCGACAACGTGGTGCGCGGAGCGTTCCTCGGCGCCGTACCGCTCGCGTGGCTCGCCGGGCTCCTCACGCCACCGCTCTACGTCGTGCTGCTCGCGGTCTCGTCGCTGCTGCACGCCTGGGGCAGCGCGGGCAAGTACACGCTGCTGGCCGAGCTACTGCCCGCCGAGCAGCGGCTCGCCGCCAACACCCTCGTGAGCTCGCTCAACTTTGCCGCCACCATCGCGGGGCCCGCGGTCGCCGGCGTGCTCGTCACGTACGTCAGCTCTGCACTCGTGCTCGGCTTGGACGCGCTCACCTACGTGTTCCTCGCCCTGCTCGTCGCACGCGCCCGGCTGCCGGAGACCGAGCACGTCGCCCCTGCCGACCAGGCGGCCGCGCGCGGCGGGTTCGCGCTGCTGCGAACGCATCCCGAGTTGCTCGGGCTGCTGACGCTGACGTGGTTCTTCAACCTGCTGTACGGTCCCGTCGAGGTCGCGCTGCCACTACACGTGACCGACGACCTGCACGCGCGGGGCACGCTGCTCGGCCTCTACTGGACCCTGTTCGGCGTCGGCGCGGTGATCGGCGGGCTGGCGGTCGGCACGCTGCGGCAACTGCCGCTCTGGCCGGTGACGGTCGCCATCGTGGTCGGCTGGGGCCTCGCGCTGCTGCCGTTCGGGCTCGCCGCGCCGACGGCCGTCACCGTCGCATCCTTCACGCTCGGCGGCGCGATCTACGGGCCATTCGTTGCGCTCTCGGTCACGCTGATGCAGGCGAAGTCGCCGCGGCGGCACCTGGCGGCGATGCTCGCGGCCCGCAGTGCGGCGCTGCTCACCGCCTCCCCGCTCGGAACCGCGCTCGGCGGACCGCTCACCACAGCGCTGGGCCCGCGCGCGACGCTCGGCGGCTCAGGGCTGGTCACCGTCCTGCTCGGCGCCGTCGCCTGCGTCGGGCTGGCCATGAGGCGGCACAGTCAGCGCGTGAGCAGACCGGTGATCGACAGTGATCGGGACAGTCAGTGGTCGTACGAGTCGACGAGCTGAGTTCTGTCTGAGGAGGTTCAGCTCCTGCCACGCGTGTTTCGACTAGGGGATTCGTAGCTAACGTGTGGCTCGATCAAGCGACAAGTGCGTTGCTGCCGACGATACCGGTCGGCGTGTGCGTACCTACACCGTTTTCTGGGCAGTCCCAGGAGCGGCGGGTAGTTGCACTGTGATGCAGAGCCCGCCGGCGGGGCGGGGGGTGAGGGTGAGCGTTCCGTCGTGTGCTTGAGTGATGCTTTTGACGATTGTCAGGCCGAGGCCGACGCCTCCGTGGTCGGTGCGTATGCGTTCGGCGCCGCGCTGGAACGGCTCGACGAGCGTGCAGACCAACTGCGGGGTGAGCCTCTCACCGGTGTTCTCGACTGTGAGCACCGCACTCTTGGGGTGAACGCTGGTCGTGACCCACACGGTCCCGTGTTCGGGCAGATTGTGGACGATCGCGTTGTGCAGGAGGTTCGTGGTCAGCTGCAGCAGGAGCGCGGGTGAACCGATGGTGGCCGACAGATGGCCGGAGGTCTCGATGGTGAGGCCGCGCTTTTCCGCTAGCGGGAGAAGCGTTTCCGTGGCTTCCTCCGCAATCAGCGACAGGTCGACCCGTTCTCGGGTGAGGGATCGCCGGTCGGTGCGGCTGAGCAGGAGCAATGCTTCGGTGAGGTCGATCGCTCTGGAGTTGACGGTGCGGAGGCGTTCGTCGAGCTCGCCGCTGTCGCGGTTCGGATCGTTGCGGGCGACGTCGAGAAGACTCTGCGTGATCGCCAGTGGGGTGCGCAGTTCGTGGGAGGCGTTGGCTGCGAACCTCTGCTGTTCGGCGTCGTGGGCTTCGAGCCGTGCGAGCATGGCGTCGAAGGCGTCGGCGAGTTCCCGGAACTCATCTGTGCGGCCCGGTAGCCGGATTCGGTGGGAGAGTGACCCGTTCGCGGCCATGTGTGTGGCGTCGGTGATTCGGGCCAGCGGGGCGAGCATCCGGCCGGCGAGAAACCACCCACCCACGAGGCCGAACACCAACAGCAACGCCAACACCGCGGCTGCCCTCGGAGCGAAAACGTATAGGAGGTTGGACCGGATGGGAAAAACACCATTAGACAGGTCGGCGCTATTGGGGACGATGAGCGCACGATCGGGGACGTAACGCAGGAGGAACAGCCACACGGCGGCGAGCAGCAAGGCACCGGCGAGCATGAGGAAGCCGGCGTAACTGAGGGTGAGTTTGAGGCGAACGCTCAACCCAGGCGCCCTATCCACGGTCCCCTCCCTGACGCCCGGTTTCTGGCCCTGGGTCGATGCGGTAGCCGACGCCGGCCACGGTGGCGATCAGCCAGGGTTCGCCGAGCCGTTTGCGCAGGGCCGAGACCGTGATGCGCACGGCGTTCGTGAACGGGTCGGCGTTCTCGTCCCATGCCCGCTCCAGGAGCTCCTCGGCGCTGACGACACCGCCTTCGGCGGCGACAAGGACCTCGAGCACCGCGAACTGCTTCCTGGTCAGCCCGACGTAGCGTCCGTCGCGGTAGACCTCGCGGCGGAACGGGTCCAGCCGCAGGCCCGCGATCTCCCGCACGGGCGGCCTGCTGTGCGCGCGCCTGCGATCGAGCGCTCGGAGCCTGAGCACGAGCTCTTGCAGTTCGAACGGCTTGGTGAGGTAGTCGTCGGCGCCGAGCTCGAACCCGGAGGCCTTGTCGTCAAGCCGGTCCGCAGCGGTGAGCATCAAGATCGGCATGCTGCTACCGGAGCCGACGATGCGTTCGGCGATCTCGTCGCCGGAGGGCCCGGGAATGTCGCGGTCGAGGACCGCGATGTCGTAGGCGTTGATGCTCAGCAGCTCCAGAGCGGTGTCGCCGTCACCGGCGATGTCGGCCGCGATCGCCTCCAGGCGCAGCCCATCGCGGACGGCCTCGGCCATGTAGGGCTCGTCCTCGACGACCAACACACGCATGCTCTCCATGCTACGAGCCGGCGCATATCGTCGGTGTATCGAAAACCGCATACGTGCTGGCAACACCGCGTTGCCTTGACTGGAAGGCATGTCCTACGGCCAGCCAGCACCGAGAACAGGCCGCCGTGTGCGATCGACGGTCCTCGCTGTCCTGGTCGTCGTCCTCGCGGCGCTTGCGGGAGTCCTCGGTTACCGTTCGATGGCGGGCTCGTCGTCATCGGCAACAGCACCCATCGTCGCGGAGCCGTCCACGCACCGCCCGCACGACAGTCTTCGCGGCGACCGTCCCGGCGACCTTCCCGGCCAACCTCAGGGCCACCGTCACGGTGCGCTTGGCGTCGCTGATGGTGAGGTCCCTGACGGCGTGACGGTCTTCGATGACGCGTACCCCGCCGTGGCCAACCTCGATCCGCCTCTGCTCGGTGCGCTCCGTCAGGCCGCGACGGATGCTGCGGGCGACGGGGTCGAGTTCTTCGTCAACAGCGGCTGGCGTTCCCGGGAGTACCAGGAACAACTACTCGATGAGGCGGCCTCGGAGTACGGCTCAAGAGAGGAAGCTGCCCGATGGGTCGCGACCCCCAACACGTCTCCTCACGTGTCGGGCGACGCGGTCGACATCGGGCACTCCGACGCCACGGCGTGGCTATCCGAGCACGGCGCCGAGTACGGGCTGTGCCAGATCTACCGCAACGAGCCCTGGCACTACGAACTGCGCCCCGAAGCCACCAGCCGTGGCTGTCCTCCCATGTATGCCGACCCCAGGAACGATCCAAGGATGCAGCAGTGACCAGCACGCTCGGCGGCCAGGCCGTGAGGTACGCCGGCGAGCGGAACCTGCCGCTGCCGCCGATGGGCTACCGGGCCTTCGACCTCTACATGAGGCGGCGCGAGCACACGAGGCAGCGCCGGCGATGAGTCTGGATCTCGTCGTGGACTGCGACCGCCGACGCGACCACCGGCGGCTCACTTCGATACAACCCGCCAGTAGCGCGGGGTGGGCGCGTTCGCTCGTCATGGTGTTCGGTCGGCTGCGCGTCGTACCGCGCGCAGCACCGCGTCGGTGAGCGTGATCTTCTGTCCGTCTTGATCGATCGGACGCTCCGGTGCCGAGGTGACGATGTCCCACGCGGCCGGGTCCAGCACGGTGGCGATCTCCTCGGCCGTAAACATCAGGTGGGGGAGGCGTGGGCGCCGGATCGCCTGCTCCAGGTCGGCCGGGTGGTGACCGACGATGAGGAGCGTCCCGCCCGGGCGGACGGCCGCGGCCAGCCGGCGGTGCAGGACGTCGCGCGCGGGCCGGGGCAGGTGCACGTACTGCGCCGACACCAGGTCGAACTGCGCCGGGGCGGGATCCCAGGCCGTGAGGTCGGTTTGGCGCCAGGTGACGTCCACGCCGGCGTCGGCGGCGTGCCGGGCGGCGCGGTCCAGGGCGACCTGTGACACGTCCACACCGGTGACCTTCCATCCACACGAGGCGAGCCAGATCGCGTCCGCGCCTTCGCCGCTGCCGACGTCCAGCGCCGGGCCGGGCGGGAGGTCGGCGACGGTGGCCACCAGATGCGGATGGGGTTTGCCGCTCCAGACCCGTTTCCCCGCCCCGTACCGCTCCTCCCAGTAGTCCCGGGACAACACGCGGACGGTGAGCTGGGTGTCCTCGGCGATAAGGTCGGCGTTGATCGCGGCGGCCGCGGTCGCCCCGCCGGCCGCGGCGCTCATCACCTGTGCCGTGACGTCGGTGACGTTGCCGGCGACCCACACCCCGGGTATCTCTGTGAGCCCTGTCGGGTCGGCCGCGATCGACTCGCCGATGCCCATCGGGTGCGCGATCGGCTCGAGACCGAGGCCCGTGAGCACCCCGAGTTGGGCACCAGCCGCGGCGCGACGGCCACCTCTGAGCAGGCCACGACGGTCCCGTCGGTCAGCCGCAGGCCGGTGATCCGGTCATCGGTGACCTCCAGCGAGTCCACGGGCCCGGTGACCACGCCGATGCCCCAGGCGGTCAGTTCGGCCGTCTGCTGTTCGGTCAGCGCCGGAGCGGTGTGCTGAAAGAAGGTCACCTCCGGTGTCAACTGCCGGAACAGGAGCGCGCCTGGTGCACCGCCCACTCGGTCTTGGTGGCGAGCACGCCGACGGGCTGGTCGCGCACCTCCCATCCGTGGCAGTACGGGCAGTGCATCACGTCGCGACCCCAGCGCTCCGCCACCCCGGGGACGTCGGGCAGTTCGTCGGCAAGGCCGGTGGTCACCAGCAGCCGCCGCGCCGAGATGGACCGGCCGTCGTGGAGGCTCACCTCGAACCCGCCGACGAACTCGTCGTCGGTGCGGCGCGCCGCGACGGCCGTCGCCGACAGCACGAGCCCGCCGTAGCGCTTGACCTCCGCCCGCCCGATCTCGACGAGCTCGAGCGGACTGATCCCGTCGCGGGACAAGAAGCCATGCACACCGTCGGCGGGTGCGTTGCGCGGCGACCCGGCGTCAACCACGACCACCGAACGCCGAGCCCGGCCCAATACCACTGCGCCGCTCAGCCCGGCGGCACCGCCGCCGAGCACCGCGACATCGAATTTCTGTGTCATGGCAACCACCATCGATTCCCGCTGGCATTCCGGCACGTAAACTTGCCGGAATGGCAAACATGGACGAGGTGCTGGCTGCGGTCGGGTCCCGGCTGCGCGCGATCCGCAAGCAACGCGAGACGACCCTCGCCGACGTGGCGACCGAGACCGGCATCTCGGTGTCCACACTGTCGCGGCTGGAGACCGGCCGCCGCCGCCCCACGCTCGAGCTCCTGCTGCTGCTCGCCCAGACGTACGGCGTGCAGATCGACGAACTCATCGGCGCGCCGCCGACCGGTGACCCACGCATCCACCTGCGCCCGGTGCAGCGCAACGGCATGACATTCATCCCCCTGACCCGCCGGCCCGGCGGCGTGCAGGTGTACAAGGTGATCATCCCGGCACGACGCCGGACCCCCGAGCAGAAGACCCACGAGGGCTATGAATGGATGTACGTGCTCAACGGCCGCCTTCGCCTGCTCCTCGGTGACCAGGACCTGGTGCTGAGTCAGGGCGAGGCGGTCGAGTTCGACTTCCGCGTGCCGCACTGGTTCGACAGCGCCGACCCCACCCCGGTCGAGGTACTCATCCTGCTCGGCCGCCACGGCGAACGCGCCCACCTCCGCGCCCGCTCCGTACCGCGATAGCCGGGCAACTCGTGGGGAACGTACAGCTCCCGCGCGATGACGCGAATCACCATGGGGTAGCTCGTCCTCACCCCACCTTCGTGACCAATCACGGCGTTGTCGGTCTCTTGGCGGCAGTCGTGGACTACTGAGCCGCGCCGGCAAGCCGTGATCAAGTATTTGGCGGCTGGGCCGCAGGGTTCTTACGAACACCCGGCCTTGGCCGGCCCTGCTAAGAACCAGGTAGGAGATCGAATAGCACCCGCCGCCGCGGGTGGCTCGGCGCTGTCAGGCCGCTCGTCGGCAAGGTAACTTCGATCCGATAAGGAACATTATGTTAAGTAGCTTGATGGTGAGTGAAACGTCCCAGCCATCAGGAACACGCAGGATACGGACAAGCATCGTCGCAAGCGTGGTCTCTCTGTCTGCAGTTGCTTTCGCCGGACCGCGTCCACTCGTATGGCCTCTCTCATCGGATCGGCTGCCGCGCGGCGCGTTCGGCGAAGAACGGGTATCTGCGCCGAACGATGACGGTGGCCGACCTGCCGACCAGCGGCGGGGAGCGCCCGCAGGTCAATCCCACCGTGCCGGTGTCCGTCCTCACCGACCTGCCCGGCCGAGCCCCGGCCGCCGGCGGGCCCCGGCTGCTGGGTCCCGACGCCGCCGAGCTGGCCTGGGCGGGTCCGGTCTCGGCCGAGCTGGCCCGGCGGATCCTGTGCGACGCCACCGTGACCAGGATCGTGCTCGACCCGGCCGGGCAGCCGCTGGACGTCGGGCGGGCCACCCACGTGGCGCCGGCCGGGATGCGCCGCGCGGTCGCCGCTCGCGACCGGCACTGCCAGTGGCCCGGCTGCGGCCTCCCGGCCGCCTGGTGCGACCTGCACCATCTGCGGCACTGGAGCCACGGCGGCGTCACCGCCCTGCACAACCTCGTCGTCCTGTGCGGCTTTCACCACACCCAACTCCACCTCACCCAGCAAACCCTCATCCGCCACCCCGACGGACCAGTCACCCTCGCCCCCGACCAGGACCACCCCAGCGACCACACCGACCGCGGACCCTAGCGAGCGGTCTCCGATCAGCGACGAGAAGCCACGGCGAGCAACGAGCAGCCGTAGTACGCGAACCGCTCCGCTCCAGCTGCGTCCACCACGGCGAGCAGGTCTCGGGCCATGGCGTCAGGGTTAGCGTGTCAGACCTCGGCGTCCGCAGCAGAGGGCCGTCGTAGTCGAACGCCACCACCCGGACGGTGTCCCGAAGCACTACCGCGACTTCCGTTCAGCAGCCTCGGCGATCTGCTTGACCCTCGCCAGCCGCCGATCCCAATCGGCGGCAAGTGCAGCCATCCATCGCGCCGTCGCGTCGAGGGCCTCGGGCCGTACCGCATACCGCACCTCTCGTCCCACCCGGTTGCCGATCACTAGGCCGGCCGCGTCCAAGACGGCGAGATGCTTCACCACCGCTTGCCGGGACACCGGAAGCCGTTCGGCGAGCCTCGTCGCGGTGACCTCGCCCTGCGCGGCGAGCAGATCGAGCAGCCGACGCCGCGTCGGGTCGGCCAGCGCGACGAGGACACTGTTGACCGCCGCAGTGGAGCTGCGACGTTCGTCCGTCACGCGGACTCTTCGGCGCGCCTCTTGATTGTGTTGAAAACCTCAGCCCAGCCGCCGGTGTTGTCCTCATGAGCCTTGCTGCGCAGCTCCTCGGACGTCGCCAGCGCGGCGAACCCGCTCTCGACGACGCGCAGCCGCGTCCCGTTGCCCTCCGAGGTCAACGTGAACTCCACGAGAGTGGTGTTGTCCCCGCGGAGCTCCTCTCCCGGAAACGCGCTGGCCCATCGGTAGGCCACATAGTTCGGTGGCTCGACCTTCTCTACGCGCACTGGGAAGTCGCCGTACTCGGCGTTCTTCGCCACCATGAGCTCGCCTTCCTCGGCCACGTTGCCGGACAGACTTGCGTCGTCGGCCACCCAGAACCCGGGTTCGGCAACCAGTGACCAGACCCGCTCGAGCGGCGCCGCGATCAGGGTTTCGCGTTCGATCCGATCCTCGCTCACCTAAGGACTCCTTCGTTGTCGACTTGATTGCAACCCCAGAGTTGCACATAAGTATCTCTATGCGCAACCCTCGGGTTGCACAGATGCCTCACCTCTCCCGGTGACCAGCAGACGGCCGGCGGGCCAGAGGTGCCGGAGGGCGCGTAAATGTCGCGGGTGCCGAGCAAGCCTGTGTGCTGACCCGACCGACATGATCACATTCCGCGACGCGGCCGAGTTCGAGACTTGGCGTGGAGCCCACTGGGATCTCCGGAGACTCGGGCAGCTATGGCACTCTCGAGCACGGCGCCCATGCGAAGGGCTAGCAGGGTGGACAGATACCGATCCCCCACGGTGAACCTGGCCTGCCCGTCGAACACGTGGTTCAGATACGGTTCCATCGATGGACGATGGGTTCATGGTCGGCACGTTCGGCCCGCACCCCTGGTCTGACCGGGACCGATGGACCGCGGAGGCGCACGCCGTCGCCACCGCGCACGATCGCGGGGAACGCTGGTGGATGCCCAGATGGAGCAACTGGAAACCAGCCCCGGCCTGGACTAGCGCACGCTCACACGGCGCCGCCGGACCGGCGTCGATGTGCTGGCTACGTCAGCTGCTCGTCAACGAATAGATCGGGTTGCCAGGTGCCTCGAAGAGGATCGGAATCGTGGATTCGACCCTCTGCTGGTGCTTGGCTGTGATAGTCCTGACCTGCAGCCGGTTCGCATCTTCCGGGGGGTCGCGATGTCGAGTCGACTTCACCTTCGCCTCATCGCCGCCTTGGCGGTCCTAGGCGCGCTCCAGATTCCGCTGGCGCAGCCCGCTGTTGCGGACGACCCAATATTCGTGTCCTGGGCGTCGCTCCTGCCGGGCCTGGTCGACGAGTACGACCCGACGAGCGCGAACGACTGTGTCGCCGGCCGGCCAAATTGCCTGGACGCGACCATCCGGGAGATGGAGCGCAGGTTCGCTGAACTAGGCACGTCCTGCGACCACAACGCCGTGTTTGCGCTCGCGTACTTGCGGACCACGCAGACCTACAAGTGGGCCAGAGACCAAGAGGGGTACTTCGAGGACACTCCATGGGTAAACCACGAGGATGCGGTCTTCGCCAAGTACTACTTCGACGCATACGACAAATGGGCGGATGGCGACCGTAGCCAAGTCCCGCAGGCGTGGCTCATTGCGCTCGATTCGGCGGCGGGGCGGACGGTCACCGGCTCGGGCAATCTGCTGCTTGGCATGAACGCCCACGTGAACCGGGACCTGCCCATAACACTTGCCGCGATCGGTATTGCCACTCCGGACGGCCGCAGCCGCAAGCCCGATCATGACAAGGTCGATGAGTTCCTGAACCAGGTCGTGCAGCCATTGCTCGCCGAGCTCGCTGCCCGCTTCGACCCGAATGTGATCAACATTGTGACGCCGTACGGCGTCGGCTACACCGGGCTGTTCCAGACTCTCGCCGCGTGGCGCGAGCTTGCCTGGCGAAACGCGGAACTTCTGGTCGCCGCTCCAACCCCGGAGGCCCGGGCAGCGGTTCTCCAAGAGATCGAAGACACGGCAGCCAGTCAGGCCCTCCTCATCAGGACGGCCAACAGCTACGCTCCCCCGCTTACCAACAGCGGCTCCCGAGACAGCCACTGCGCTGCTCATAACGCAGATCCGCCACCGATGGACTACCCGTTCGGGACCGCTTCCGCGTACTAAACGAGGGTCAAACCGCTATTACGAGCGGGTGCGCGCACACGATGTCTCTGCTTGAAACCGAACCGTGATCTTGCTAAGGCCATCCGCTGAGGCAGCACCCGTACTAACCTCACTTGGTACGTGCACTTATCTGGGAGGTGCTCATCGTGCAGGAACGCGGCGCACGCACGGAGGCGGCTCCGTCCCGCGAGATCGACACGACCACCCCACACTCCGCCCGTGTTTACGACTATTGGCTGGGCGGCAAGGACAACTTCGCAGCAGACCGAGCACTCGCCGACAAGATCACTGAAATGCTGCCGGTGCTGCCTATGAAGGTCCGGGCCAACCGCGCTTTCCTGGGCCGAGTTGTCCGCTACATGGCACAGGAGGAGGGCATCAACCAGTTCCTCGATATTGGGTCGGGCCTCCCCACCGCCCGCAACACCCATCAAGTAGCCCGGGAGGTGGCACCCGGCTCACGCGTGCTCTACGTCGACAACGACCCCATCGTCGTGGCGCACAGCCGGGCGCTGATGAGCGACAACGGTTCCGGCCAAACCGGCTTTCTCCAGGCCGACCTCCGCGACTCCGCAGGCATGCTCGCCGATCCGGCCGTGACACGAACGCTCGACCTCGACCAGCCAGTCGGGCTGCTCATGCTTGCGGTGCTGATGTTCATCCCGGACTCGCGGGACCCGTACGGCATCGCCTCCAGTCTCATAGGCGCCCTGCCGAATGGCAGCTGCCTCGCCGTGACCCACCTCACCGCCGACTTCGACCCTGCTGGTGTTGCCCGCTTGGTGGCCGCGAGCGAGGCCGACCGACTGCCGGTCGTGGCGCGCAACCATGGAGAGACTGAGAAGTTCTTCTCCGGGTTGGAGATCCTCCCGCCAGGTGTGGTGCCCATTACCGCATGGCGGCCGGATGGGTTCGCAACGGCAGACAATCGCGCCGGCGACTACGCATACGCCGGTCTCGGTCGCAAGCGATAGCCCGCGCCCCCGAGAGAGCTGCGCACCGGAAGCGAAAGCGGCCGGGCCACGGGCTGGACGCTGCCCGTGGCCCGGCCGGTCCCCCGCCGTGGACAGAGGGCTCAGTCGACGAGGCTGTCGAACTCGCCGTCCTTCGTTCCGTCGATGAATGCGCGCATCTCAGCCTTCGTGAAGACGAGAGCGGGTCCGTGGGGGTCCCGGGAGTTGCGGATGGCGATCTGCTCGCCGCGTAGGCCGGCGAGCTCAACACAATTGCCCTGAGAGTTACTGCGCGAGCTCTTCTGCCAGCGCCCAGCGGTCAATGCGATGACCTTCCTTTCGTTGGCGACGTACTCCATTTAAAGCTCCGGCAACATGGACTCGAGGATGGCGGCGGTATTCTCGGGCGGCTCGCTGTCGACGCAGAGGCGGTCCATCGCGTCGAGGTAGAGGTCGATGTCCTCGCGCTTGTCGAGGTAGAGGGCAGTCGTCAGCTGCTCGATGTAGACGATGTCGGACAGGTCGGGCTCGGCGAATCGAAGGATGCTGAAGGCGCCGCCTTCCGCCGCGTGGCCGCCGGCGTGGAAAGGCATGATCTGTAGCGTCACGTTCGATCGTTTGGAGCTCGTGATCAGATGCTCCAGCTGTTCCCCCATGACCTCCGGTCCGCCGATGGGGCGTCGCAGGGCCGCCTCGTCCATCACCGCCCACACGTGCGCCGGCTCCGGCTGGTTCAGCACGCGCTGGCGGGTCATCCGTACCGCCACCCGGCGCTCTACCTCTTCGTCTGGCATGGTCGGCTGGGCGCTTTTCGTGAGTGCGCGCGCATAGCGGCGCGTCTGCAGGAGGCCCGGCACGAACTGGATCTCGTACGTCCGGATGAGCGAGGCCGAGCCCTCCAAGCCGATGTAAACCTGGAACCAGCTCGGCACGACGTCGTTGTATTGGTGCCACCAACCAGGTGCGTTGGCTTCCCTAGCCAGGGTGATCAGTGCCTGACGCTCCGCCTGGTCGGTGACCCCATAGAGGGTAAGTAGGTCGACCACGTCGCGTTCCTTGAAGCTGACCCGACCGAGCTCCATCCGGCTGATCTTCGACTCGGACGCGCGGATGGCGTAGCCGGCTTCTTCTCGGGTCACGCCTGCAGCCTCGCGCAGGCTGCGCAACTGGCCGCCGAGCAGAATGCGGCGCACCGTCGACCCCGTCTCGACTAGCACTCGCACTCCCCCGCTCTGCTCGGCGGCCGTGTTGCCCCCCGAGAGGCCCTGCGGCAGTCCGACCACGAAGAGTAGCTGCACGTGCCTATGCACTTGCAAATGCACGATAGCAACAACTGTTGAGGAGGAGAACCCGGAATCACCGATCTCTGGCAACTCTGGCCTTGATCCCCGATTGATTGCGCATGGCAGGGTGGGGCCATGGCTCAGGATTCGCAGCGGTGGGTCACTCTTCGGCGATCGGCGCCGGCACGATTCATCGCCACCAACAGCCGCGGTGCCGAACTGGTCATCGGCACCGGCAGCGCCCAGTTCACGCCCATCGAGCTGCTGCTGGCAGCGATCGCTTCCTGTACCGGACTCGACGTGGAGGCCCTGACCTCTCGGCGGGCTGAGCCAGACTCCTTCGAGCTGCTCATCACCGCCGACAAGGTGGGGGACGAGCACGGCAACCACCTGCAGAACATCGAGGTCGCATTTCAGGTCGCCTTCCCGAACGGCGAAGGCGGCGATGACGCTCGCGAGCTGCTCCCGGAGGCGGTCAAGAAGTCACACGACCGCCTATGCACGGTGAGCCGAACGGTCGAGCTAGGCACCCCGATCGCGCCGCGCGTTGAGACCGCGGACGGATAGCCGCGCGCCGTCCTTCATGTCAAAGACCCGAGGAGGGCTCCTTGGTCTCCTCGGCCGGGCTGGTCTCCTCGGCCGCGCTGGTCTCCTCGGCCGGGCTGGTCAGCTCTGGCGCGGTCTCCGTCGCGGTGGGCTCGACGATGTCCGCGGGCGCATTTTGCCGCCGCGACATGACGAGGCACGGCACCGCGAAGGCCTGGATGCCCGCGCCGACCAGGTAAGAAGGTGCGTATCCCCAGGCGTCGGCCACGCGACCGAGCACCGGCTGCGCCCACACTCCCCCGCTGGAGGACATCAGCGAGTCGAACGACAGGATGGTCGCGCGTTGCCGCGACGGGATCAAGCCGTTCATGTAGGTCTGCCGGATCGGCATTGTCGCGGCGAACAACAGCCCCCAGACCACGATCAGCGCCAGGACCGGCCAGAAGCGGTCGACCACTCCGATCAAGCCGAGGGAGATCACACTGAGGACAGCGGTCACGATCAGCGCCGAGGTGCGCCGCCGGAAGAGCCTGCGGATCCAGACCGCCGACATCCCGCCAAGCATCTGCGCCGCGGCAACGATGGCGGCGACCAGGCCAGCGATCGTGTAGGCCTCGGGATTCCCGTACAACTCCAAAAGGTAGGGCTGCAGCGCATAGAACGCGTAGATCCCGACACCTCCGGTGAACAGCGACTCCACCATCAACCACTTCACCGCCGGGACGCGCCACCCGTAGTCGATGGATGCGGCTGTGATCGTCCGCATCTCCGCAGGGATCCCTCTCCCACGCTGCGGCGTGAAGCCGATGTCGTGCATCAGCAGGAAAGCAACGACGAACATGACGGCGAGGATCAGCGCGCGCAGCACAAACGGCACTCCGAGGCTGGTCTGCTGCGCGATGACACCGCCGGCCACCGAGCCCGTGAGCATGGCTGCACCGGAAACGATCTGTCCGCGCCCGAACACGCGCTCCAGTGCACCGGTGTAGCCGGTGGCCGTCAGCGCGTCCACGAGCCAGGCCTCGACCGCTCCAGAGAAGAACGTGAAGCCGAGACCGAGCAGGATCGAGACGATCGCCCAGGTCCAAAACGGCGCCTCGAGTTGCCAGAGCAGGACATAGAGCAGTGTCGACACGCTGAGCGTGATCGTTCCGAGCAAGTACGACATGCGGCGCCCGACCGTGTCGGCGACGATGCCGGTTGGGACCTCGAAGAGCACCATGCCCGCGGTGAAGAAGGCGTTCGCCGCGAACGCCTCGAAGTTGGACAGGCCGGCGTCCAGCAGGAAGATCGTGTTGATGCCCCAAATCAACGACGCGGCCAGCGTGTTGCCAAGCATGAGCAGCAGATAGGTCCGCACGACGACGCGCGGCCTCTGGGCGGTTGTTGTGCTTGGCTCCATGGTCACGGTGTGGGCTCCTGGGGTTGGAACAGCTTAAGTCTTGATGCAATTCCGAGCCCAAGCTATCCGCGATCACCGACAGCGACGGAGGAGCGGGCTGCCCAAGCTAGAACCGCAGATCGGCGGTACCGAGACTCGAGAAATCCGACGGCAGCAGACTTGCGATCATGCTGCCCCTCAGAATCACCTTGAACTGGAGTTCCCGTGGATCGAGTCCCGCCCCGAGTGCCGATGCTCGCACCAAGGTCTCGCCTATCGAAGCGCTATGATGATCACCCGCCAGTAGCGCTCGGCGCGCAGCACTCGAACGCGGGCCCTGAACGGTTGCCGCCATACGCCGCAGGTCTTGCTCGGTAAGTCTGCCGCTGCGCATCGCTGATATGCGCACGGCGAACCTGTGGCCGGATCTCGAGGTCCGCCTGGACGAACCTTCGCGGCCGCGTCGCTAAGGCGCCGTCGCCACTCCCATCGCGTCCGGCCGCCTGCGACTGGTGGGATGCCACGGAGGCTGAACTGGACCTTGCCCGCCATCGCTACCTGCCCGGATGGTTTTGTACGGCGAGAGTGCATGCTCCGGCCGTGATTGTCGAGCAGACCGAAGGGCGCCGACGAGTTCGGAACCGCCCCCCCGAGGTTTTGACGGAGTTTCCATGGCAGCACCGCAAGTCAACTGCGGCGCCGTGACAGCAGGTAATGGACGCGCCGTGAAGGCGCCGCAGATCCGACCGATGCGGCCCGGCGATGCCGAGGCTGTCCTCACGATCTACCAGGCTGGGCTCGACACCGGGAATGCGAGCTTCGAGACCACAGCGCCGTCCTGGGAAGGGTGGGACGCCAGCCACCTTGGCGATCACCGCCTGGTGTCCGTGGACGAGGACGACACCGTGCTCGGTTGGGTGGCGCTGTCGCCCGTCTCTGGTCGATGCGTCTACGCCGGCGTCGCCGAGCTCTCGATCTATGTCGATCCGGCGGCACGCGGTCGCGGTATTGGCGGCACGTTGATGCGGGCTGTCATCGAATCGTCGGAGGCAGCCGGGCTTTGGACCCTGACGACCGGTGTCTTCCCGGAGAACGTAGCGAGCCTTTCGCTGCACAAGGATGCCGGCTTCCGTGTTGTCGGGGTGCGCAAACGCATCGGGCGCCACCATGACCGCTGGCGTGACGTCCTCCTCCTGGAGCGCCGCAGCGACGTCGTTGGCGTCTGAGTCGAACTGGCCACCACCCGCTTGCGGCCCGGGCACCTCACCCGGCGTCGCGGTTGGATCGACGTGGGATGTTCACGTGCCCGGATGGCGGGAGCGATTAAGGTCGCGCGCGGCAATCAAGCGCGAGCTTGGAGCCGCTGACGGTCCCATCGGTCGTCGATCCGGAATCGCTATCGTCCGGTCATGGCTGGGTGTTGCGGACGGGATAATGAACGGATCTTCGGCGCGCGATTCGCCCGGATGCTGGCGGCGCGCTATCGCAAGCGCGGGCTCGACACGTCTTCGCGGCGGATCGTGGACTACCTCGTCGGACACGATGTCGGAGACGCCACTGTTTTAGAGATCGGCGGCGGGGTCGGCGAGATCCAGATCGAGCTGCTGAAGGCTGGTGCCGTGCGTGCAACGAACCTCGAGCTGTCCCCCGGCTATGAAGGCGAGGCTGCGCGGCTCGCCGCCGAGGCCGGTGTCGGCGGCCGGGTCGACCGGAGGATGCACAACATCGTCCAGGACCCGGCAGCCGTGCCGGCCGCCGATGTGGTCGTTCTGCACCGAGTGATGTGCTGCTATGGCGACTACCGCGGGTTGCTCGCCGCCGCCGCCGAGCACGCCCGACGGTTGGTCATCTTCAGCTATCCGCCGTACAACGTCCTAACGCGCGCCTTCTATATCTGCTTCAACCTCGTCATGCGGACGATGGGCAACAGCTTCCGTGGTTTCGCCCACCCGCCCGCCGCGATGGCCGCCGTACTTGAGGACCGCGGACTGCGCAGGGCGTACAAAGACCGCGCATTCGTATGGCGCATCCAGGCCTTCCAGCGAGCCGAATCCCAGCCTGGCTAGCGGGAGACTATTTTGTCGACGGCCGCGAGGCCGGCTTCGCTCCCGCGGGCTCCAGAGACGCTCTGCGGCGGAACGGCGGCGTCGAGGGCGGCCACCTGTTCGGGCGTCAAACGGATGCTCCCGGCGGCAGCGTTCTCCACAACCCGGGCCACTCTCTTGGTGCCCGGGATGGGCACGACGTGCGGGTCCTGAGCGAGCAGCCAGGCGAGCGCGCACTGGCCAGGTGTCGCCCCAACCTGTGCCGCAATCTCCTCAACCTTCGCCACGAGCTCCAGGTTTCGGTCGAGATTCGCGCCCTGGAAGCGGGGGACGATCCGGCGGAAGTCGTTCGGTCCCAGGTCGGCCGCCGTGCGAACAGTCCCGGTCAAAATGCCGCGCCCGATCGGCGAATAGGCAACCAGGCCGATGCCCAGCTCCTGGCACACCGGCAGGACCGACTGCTCTGCATTCCGGGCGAACAGCGAATACTCGCTCTGCAGCGCCGCGATCGGATGCACGGCGTGCGCCCTGCGCAGCGTGTCCGCGTTCACCTCGGACAGGCCGATGTAACGCACCTTGCCGGCGGCGACGAGCTCGGCCATTGCGGCGACCGTGTCCTCGATCGGAGTGTCGGGGTTGCGCCTATGCAAGTAATAGAGGTCGATAACGTCGGTGCCGAGCCGCCGCAGCGACGCGTCGACCGCGCGCCTGACATACGCGGGGCTGGAGTCAACGGTCAGCGCGCCGTCGGCGCCTGCCGCGATGATGCCGAACTTCGTTGCGAGCACGACCGCGTCGCGCCGGCGGGCGATCGCCTCGCCGACCAGGCCCTCGTTGTGACCTTGTCCGTAGACGTCTGCCGTGTCGAGCAATGTTACGCCAAGATCGAGGGCACGCCTGATGCTGATCGACTCGTCGTCGTCGGCCTCGCCATAGACCGAGGACATGCTCATGCAACCCAGCCCGATCGCGGAGACTTCGAGCGTTCCGAGTGTGCGGCTATCCATAAGCAAACCCTGTCACTCGAATCACGCCCGCGCCGAGGTGGAGTCCTTCGCGCTCATGCGGACGGGGTCGCGCCGAGGGATGCGCGCTATACCGGATCTTCGGCAGGTCGTCCCTACCGGACGGTGGCGAAGAACGCGGCGATGTCGCGAGCGAGCAGCTCCGGTTCCTCGGCGGCGAGGAAGTGGCCACCTCGCGGCAGGACGGTCCAATGTCGGACGTCGTACAAGCGCTCCACCCACTTGCGAGGAGGTTCCCCTTCGGGCGCGAACTGGCGGGTCACCACGAAACCGGTCGGCACGTCGACGAAGTCCTCCGGGCCGAGCCCGACGCTGAACCAGCGGTTGTCGTAATAGTCACGCATCGAGGTCGTGATGCTTTGCGTCGTCCAGTAGATCGTCAGGTTGGTCAGGAGGAAGTCACGGGAAAACCGGGCGTCGAGATCGCCACCCGAGTCGGACCATGACCGCCACTTCTCGAGGATCCACGCTGCCAGCCCGGCCGGCGAGTCGTTCAGGGCGTAGGCGAGGGTCTGCGGTTTCGTGGCTTGGATTGCCTTGTAGCCGCCCTCCGTCTGCAACCATGCGTCGTTCTGGACGAGGTAGACACGTTCGGCCGCGGACAATGGCGTGGATCCCGGACCGATGTCTGGCCGGACATCCAGGTCGATCAGGTGGATTCCGACCAGAGGTTCGGGATTGTCCAACCCCATGAGGGCGGCCACTCCCCCGCCAAAGTCCCCACCGTGCACGCCGTAGCGCTCGTACCCGAGTCCACGCATCAGCCGGTGCCACACGTCGGCGGTATAGCGGTAGTTGATACCCACCTTGGCCGGCCGTTCGGAGAATCCGTATCCGGGCAGCGACGGAATGACCACGTCGAAGGCCGGTCCGTCGATGCCGTGTGCTTTGGGGTCAGTGAGGAACGGCACCAGGTGCAGGAGCTCAGCGAACGTGCTCGGCCAACCGTTGCCAAGCAGGAGCGGCAAACCATCGCCGCTGCGTGCCTTCTCGTGTACGAAATGGATACGTACGTCATCCAGCCGGACGCGGTAGTTCCCGAAGGAGTTGAGCCAACGCTCCCGGGACCGCCAGTCGAAGCCGTCCGCCCAATATTCGAGCAAAGGCCGCAGGTATGTGCAATCTGTCCCCTGGTCCCAGCCGACGCCCTGGAGCTGGTCAGGCCAGCGGGTGTTGCAGATTCTCGCTCCGAGGTCGTCGAGGACTTCCTCATCCACGCGGATCACGAAGGGCTCAACCGGCATCACAAGCGCGGGCGAATCAGCCCCGGTATCCATCGCGGGCAGCTCCTCATCGCTCGTCGTGATCATCAAGTGTAATGATGAGGCGGGTGAGCGTCGGCTCGTGGCGGTGGGAGGTGGGTGGGAGGGACCCTCACGGCGCTGTTATTGGGGGGCAAGGAGCCTCTGCTGCCGACCGTAGGCACGGCCGCGATCTGCGTCTACGATCAGCGGCGTGCAGATGGGCGAGTGGGTGGTCATCGGTCTGGATCAGGGCGCGACCAGCACAAACGCGACAGTGCTCGACGCGGCCCGGCGATTCCTTGTCACCGGGCTGGTGGAGATCCCGAGCCGGGTCCGCGAGGGACCCGCGGTCGCGGTCGACGCCCTCGTCGAGGCCTTCCACAGCATCGTTGCGGTGACGGGCATCGAGCCGGGGTCCATACGGGCGGTGGGGCTGGACACGCCGGGCCCTGCTAGCGCCGACGGCGTGCTTTCGTCGAAGGGCTCTACGAACTTCGCCCATCCGGGTTGGGCGGGCTTTGATGTACGGACCGCGCTCGAGGGTCGGCTCGGCATTCCAGTCGTGTACAACAACGACGCAAACGCGGCGGCTCTCTATGCCCACTTCATGCATTTCGGTGCGGCCGCGGCCCACCGCTCGTCGGTATCAGCGATCGTCGGCACCGGACTTGGGGGCGGTGTAATCGAGTCTGGCCAGGTGGTGCGCGGCGCAGCCGGCATGGCCGGCGAGCTGGGCCACATCCAAATCCCGCTCAGCGGCCTGGTCGCCGACGGCCAGCCCGTGCCAGCCTGCAACTGCGGCTTTGAAGGCGACGCGGAGAGTTTCGCATCGCTGACGGGTATCGAGAAGAACCTTCTGCCCTACTGGCTGACCCGCTTCCCCGACCACGAGCTCGCCGCGGTCGATCCGGCGAAGGCGGCAAAGCTGATCCGATCGTACGGTGAGCGCGGCGACCCGCTTGCTCTGGCGATCTTCGAGCAACAGGCCATCGCATTGGGACGGCTGGCCACGATAGCAGCGAACTTCACCGACCCGCATGCTTACTTCCTCGGCGGTGGTGTGGTGGAGGCGACCCCGGAGTTCCGCGACTGGTTCCTGCGGACGGTACGGGCGAACACAACGCTTCGGGCCGAGCAGGAGCAGGTGGCGGAGTTCGCGCTCGTTCCTGATCTCGACAGGGCCGGTGCCCGCGGCTCCGCCATCGCCGCCCGCGAGGCTGTTGGCGATCTTGACTCCCGTTAGGCGCCGCGGTTCGTCTGACCTAGACCGGCGCCGGCTCGCCACCCGGCCTGTGCGCGAGCAAGCTATTTCGATCACGAGACGGGCAGAAAGGGCCTCATCAGGTCTTGCAGGCGTCGGCTCGGCGAAGCGGCGAGTTCGCGGCGCAGGAGCGTCTGGAACTGGTCGAATCGCCGCACTGCTTCCGCAACGTTGCCTTCAGCGAGATGGGTTCTGATAGCCGTTCGGTGCGCGTTCTCGCGCAACGGATCGATCTGAGCCGCAGCCAGCGCGGCGTCTAGCGCTTGCGCGTGCCGGCCGTTTTGGCAGAACCATTCGGCCAGCGTTTCGAGGGCGTTCAAACGCAGCTGCCGTACCCGCTCCCGCTCCGTTTGGACCCAGTCGTCGTACCACCCCGGCAACAGATCACCGCTGGACAGCAGGATGCTCGCGATGGCACCAAGGTCCCCGTACACAGACCCCCCCGCCACCGCCATCGCGTGACGGATCAGCTCGTGGACATCCACGACCACGGTGCGGCTGAGCTCAAGCAGCCCTCTGTCGCTGCCGAGGACGGACCGATCCGTCATTCGAAGGCGCCAGAGGGCCGCCCGCAGGTTGGCGCGAGCCTGCTGTGTCGACGATGACGGCCACAGGACGTCGGCGAGATAGGACCGCGGGTGGGCACCTTTGAGCGCTAGGAGGGCGGCCAACCGCTGGCTTGCAGCCGGCACGGTCAGCTCACGTCCGCCGTGGGTCAGCCGCCAGGAGCCGAGCAGCGACAAGCGATGGCTCACTGAATCCCCCGAGGTCGCCCGGTCTCTTGGAGCGCCCAGCGGCCGCTCGCCGTGAGACGGGCAACATTGGTCGCCGGCGTGGCAGTTTGATCAGGTTCTCCCCCGCGGCGGACCCGATAAAACTGAACTCTTGTCGTCCGTCCGCCCGCCCAACCTCGACGTCGTTTCTTCCTCGAGGCTCAGTGACGCGGCGCGGCCGCTGCGCCCCCAGTGACGATGTGCCGTCTCATGAAGACGTGCCCCGGAATTCTGCTAACGGTTAGCTCCTGCGCGAGCACGTCCCGGATCTCGGCCGCCAGTATGGTCGCCTTGTCCGCTAGGACGTCGGTAGCGGCTCGTGCATGTGCAAGTTGGCGCAGTTGATTCCCGATGTGGGCTAGATCGGCGCGAGCGCGGGGCGCGAGCTTCAGCTGGTCCTCCGCGACGACGACAAATTGGTAGGCGATTGCGAGCGTTGCGCACCGCGTACACCCGACGGATCTGGCGAGAGCGAGATTGTCCGCGCGCACCTCACCGGTTACCCGGTTTGCGAGGACGATCTGAAATGCAAGCGCGACTGAGCGGCATGAGTTGCATGAGGCGGTCGCGATAGCGACGTTGCTGGCGGCCACGTCGGAACTGTTGGTACGTTGCACCGACCAGGCAAGACGCACGTCAACGTCACCGCCTTGGTCGACCGATGCCACGGCCGTATTGACGAGCGCATCGCGGGCGCTGGCGGTCGGCGCCGCTACGAAAAGGAATAGTGCTGCCAATAAGGCGAAAGCGGCGCGTCTCATGGCTGGTCCTCCGACGAGCTGAAGCCATCCGCAACTGCGGCGGCCAGGTGCAGGTAGGCCTCCCGGGTGGAGGCCTTGAGCTCATCGAGTGCGGTCTGAGCACCGGCCTCGAGCGCTCGGTCCCACGGAATGCGCACAGTGGCCGCGCAGCGGGCCGCAAAGTGCCGCTCTACCCGGTCGAGCTCCAGCAGCCCCCCTTCACCGCGGACGGCATTGATCACCGCGACTGCGCCACGCACGAGCGTTGAAAATCCGTGCTGGTCGAGCCAATCCAGCGTTGACGCTGCGCCGCGGGCGCCGTCGAGCGCGGGTGGCATCACGACGACGATTTGGTCCGCCTCATGGAGGATGCCCTGAGTTGCGCGGTCCAGGATGCCCGTCCCGGTGTCGAGCAGTATCAGGTTGTAGTGCAGGTCGAGCAGTTCGACCGCACGGTGGTAGTCGCTCTCCCCCAGGGCCTGGCTGATCCGCGGGTCGTCGTCAGAGGCGATGACCTCCAGCCGGGTCGCGGCGTGCGACGTGTAGCCGCGGATGTCGGCATATCGGCTAATGAGCTCCCGGTCGGCCAACAGCGTGGTGACGGTTGCTGCTGTGTCGCGCGGCACCCGGTACGCCAGTGACCCAGCGTCCGGGTTGGCGTCGAGCGCGACTACCCGATCACCGCGGTGGGTCGCGAAGGTGTGGCCGAGCATCACGGTTGTTGTGGTCTTGCCAGCGCCGCCTTTGCGGCTGAGCACGACCACCCGCCGGGCTCCTTGAATTGGCGCCGTGATTCGTGCGATCAGCCGTTGCTCGCGCAGTTCGCCCGCGCTCGGCCCCATGTTGACTCGCCCGGCCGTGGCGAGATAGATACCCCGCCGCCACCCGTGTCGGGGTGGCCGGGCCCGGCGGCGCAGCATCGTCTCTTCAGTGAAACCCGCGGCCGTGAGTCGCGGGTCAAGGGCCCAGTCGAAGGTCGGCTCTCCAAGCCTCCCCCGGTTCGGGGCTACGTGCTGCCGCTGACCCTTACTGGCTGGCTCCGCCAGCCGACCGGGGTTGGGAGTGAGGCGGGGCGGCTGGCTTTTATTGGCCGGCTCGACCACCCGACCGGGGTTGGGAGTCAGGCGCGGCGGCCCGTTCGTGTTGTCCACACTTGTGCTATTCACGGAAGCCTCCTTCGGGAGACTGGGTCGCGACGCGTGGGTTCGGGCCTGGATGGCGCGTCCCCCATGCAGCAGCGACCGGCTGAGCACTGCGATGAGGCCGACGACGGGCAGAGCGAGCGCAAGGATCGAGAAGTATGCCAGCGCGGCGGCCGCCGCATCGCCCGCTCGCGCTGAGTCGTCACCGGCGGACCAAAGAACCCTGGACTGGACCCACACATCCGACAAATACCCGGGTGTGCGTGCGAGAAGCAGCACAAGTCCCAGCACTAGCGCCGGCACGGTAACCAGCACCCACGCGGTAACCACGACGCGGGCCCGGGTCTGCAGGTCGGCGACCCGCGGGTCGACCCCGCGGCCCGGCGTCAGGCTGTGCAGGATCGGTCCGAGCCTTCCGAACAGGTTCGGCACTCCGGTGAGGTCGCCGAGGATGTAGTAGCCGTCGAACCGCACCACCGGGATGAGCTGTTGCAGTATCTCCAGATGAGCGAGCAAAACCACGACGGCCAGTGGTGCCCATTCGGTAACCCCATATGCCGTCGCCGCGACGACGATGAAAATTGCATTGAAATAGACCCCGCCGAGGTCTGTGCGTAGCCGCCCGGAGCGGTCCAAGCGGTACGCGTCGGTCACGTTGGTATAGAACACCGGGAACCACAAGTACAACCCGGCGCCGATCGGGCCCGGCCGGGCGCCGCCATACCAGCAGCCTGCCGCGTGCCCGATCTCGTGGAAGAGTGTCGCGGCGAGGAGCAGCCCTAGCACCGCGAACACTCCCGTCGGCTCGGTCAGCGCCGTCGTAAAGGCCGCACCGGCAGCGTGCGCCACCAGCAGCCATGCGTCGGACACCACGAGCGCGATGAGCGCGAGGCCGACCACGGTCGGGCGGAACAGCGGAGCGAACCAGCGGCCCAGGGTCCGTGACACGCGCGGCGGCGCCAGCACCGCCCGCAGGCTCACTCCAAGCAGTGGATCGACCCGACGGGCCGCGGCGGAGGGCTCGCCGACCCGTCCCACGATGCCGGCCGGACCGAGCTTTTGCTCTACCAGATACATCAACGCCGCGGGGGTGAGCCGCTGACCGTACTCCGCGCTCACCAGCTCTGCCACGCGCTCGTTGTCTCGTCGCCCGTCGAGGTACGCGGTTACCAGATAGAGCAGTCGGGTCAGCAGCACGACCTGCCCGTCGGGGCGTTCGACCAGGAACCGCTCCTCGCGAAACCCCGAACCCTCATAGCGCCCGTGCAGGATCACTCCAGGAACCCGAAGCCACGCCCCCGAGCCCCGTCCGCTGCTCGATGTCGGGAGCAGAGCCCCCACCTGCGCGCTCACATCTCAGGTCCTCCTGGTCGCCGGCCGGGCATTCCAGCCAGTGCTGGCCTGCCCGGCCGGTCGTCCACTCGGTTCTACTACTGGACCGAGCTGACGTTTTGCAGCGCCGTCGCCGCGGCGGTCGAGCCGATCGTTGCGGCGTTCACAGCGATCGCCACGTTCACCGCTGTGATGTTGGTGATGTTCACCAGCGAGGACAGTGCCTCCCGTGCCGGGAGCACTTCGGCATGCTGGCAGTCCATCTCCCGGCGAGAGATCTCCGCGAGGACACTCACCGCAATGGCCTCCCTTCGCTCGCCGAACCGGGCGGGCGCCTTCACGCCCGCCCGGCGAGTCCGGCGGCTACGACTGGTTGATGGTGATGTACTGGCTGGCCGTCGCCCAGGCGCTTGACTTGAAGGTCGCTGCGTTCAGCGCCACCGCGGTGTTCGACGCGTACACCGAGGCCCAGTTGTAAGAGCCGAGCGCTTCGCGCGCCGGCAACAGCTCAACCTCTTGCAGGTCGAGCTCCTTCATGGTGAGTTCCGTACGCATGCCATTCACCCCCTTTCGGCTGCAGCGGATCTCGTTCGTAGTCAACCCGGCGGCCGTTGCCCGAGCGTTATCGCCGCGTGACGGCCGACGTTCCTCCCAGCTCAGTCATGATTGACATGTGGCTCCCCGTGATCGACGCTTTCTGAAGTGAGTCGGACACCATCGGTGAGCGCGGCCATGTTGGTGCGCGTCGAATCCGGGACGGCACGGCGAATGGGGGAAGCCGATGGGAAACGCGGGTTGGGGTGGTCCGAGTGACGGCGCCGCCCTGGAACGCGCTCGGCTCCCGTCCCCGCCGCCCGGTGCGCTCCGACTGACATTGTTCGACGGCTGGCGTCTGACCCGAGGCGGTTGCGGCGTCCATGTTCCGGTGCGCGGCCAGCGCCTGGTGGCTCTCCTGGCGCTGCGCGGACCGCAGACCCGGGCACTCGTGGGTGGCACCCTTTGGCCCGAGGCGAGCGAGCAGCGCGCGCAGACCAGCGTTCGCGCAGCTCTTTGGGCCCTACATCAGCAGGCTCCGGGTCTCGTCGAAGCCGGCGGCAGTGAGATCGGACTGGCGGACGATCTCTCGGTCGACGTTGAGGACTTCCTGACGAACGCTTGGCTATTGCTGCATCCTCGGGAGTCGAGCCTGCTAGGGACCTCGTCGACCTGGCTGCCCTTGGTCGGCAGCCCAGGCGGCAGGCTGCTGCCGGGTTGGTACGACGACTGGGTGCTCGTCGAGCGCGAGCGGATCCATCAACTGCGCTTGCACGCCCTCGAGGCACTCACCGATCTCTTGATCGAACACGGTGACTATGCGGAGGCGTTGGAGTGCGCTCTTACCGCGGTCGCTGTCGACCCCCACCGCGAAAGCGCCCACCGCTTGGTCATGCGCGTGCACCTGGCCGAGGGAAACGCAGCCGAGGCACTACGAGAGTCCGAGCGATTCCGGAGGCTGCTTCGAGAGTCGTTTGGCATCGAGCCGAGTCGCCAGATGGCCGAGCTCGTCGAGCGGATCCGGGCACAGCCTCAAGCCAATCGCCGTCGAGTAATAGCCCGAGGGGCACCGCTTCATCCTGTCCGGTAGCTGAATCGATCCCTTGTTTGCCAAGCAACGCGACCACGAACCCAGCCTGAGTCGAGGTAGTGGAAGGCAACCGACTCTGGACCGGCAAGCCTTCGGTGAGGTGCCCGCAGTCGCACCCCGCCGACGAAAGGGGGCTATATGCTCGCCGCTCGTTGGATCGCCGCCGCCGGTGTGCTCCTCGTCATCGCTGGATGCGAGCCACCCGAGTCCTCCTCTGGCTCCTCGTCCAGAGCGTCGAAAACGGTCGTCAAGATCACCGCGTCCGATGACGTCTGCTGGTCGGGTCGGATCGGCCGCACAGAGAAGTCTGGTTGCGGCAGCGTCACCGTGCGAAACGTCAAAGGCCGTGACGGTGTCGTCCGCGTGCGGCTTCACAAGACGGCGGGATCCGGAATGCTCAGCGTGAAGGTCTTGGTCCGAGGAAAGACGGTCGACAGCAGCGCGATCAGCAGTCAAACCAGCATCATCACCGTTGACAACCGCGGCTAGGACACTGGCCGCCGCTAACGTTACGGCTGTCCATCGGCTGAGCGTGGAGCGGTTGCATGACGGCACCAGTGCTGACGCGGCGAGCGTTGAACCGTGCAACGCTGGCGCGCCAGATGTTGCTCGAGCGGGCCGACTTGTCGCCGCTCGAGACCGTGCAACGGCTCGTCGGCCTGCAGGCGCAGACTGCACAAACGTGGTATCACGGTCTGTGGTCGCGGCTCCTCGACTTCGACCCAAAGGACCTTTCCGATCTGCTCGCAGATCGGAAAGTCGTTCGGATCGCCCTGATGCGCAGCACCATTCACCTAGTCACAGCTGAGGACTGCCTGACCTTGCGGCCCCTAGTACAGCCGGTGCTTGAACGGGCGTTCAATAGCAACTTCGGCCGCAACCTGGTGGAGGTCGATCGGTCGCAACTGGTCGCAGCGGGTCGGCGGCTAGTGGAGCACCGGCCGACGATCTTGAGTGAGCTTGGCCGGGCGCTCGCCGAACGCTGGCCAGACCGAGATCCGGCCTCCCTGGCGCAGGCAATCCGGGCATTCGCGCCGCTGGTCCAGGTTCCGCCCCGCGGCGTCTGGGGCCGCAGCGGTCCGGCCGCGCATACCACCGCCGAGCATTGGCTCGGCCGTCCGCTCGATCGGGATGCGTCGCTCGACGAGCTGGTCCTGCGTTACCTCGGTGCGTTCGGCCCGGCCAGCGTCCAGGACGTCCAGACGTGGTGCGGCCTTACTCGGCTCGGCGAGGTGGTCGACCGGTTGCGCGGGCAGCTGGTCACGTTTCGCGACGACGACGGGCGGCAACTCTTCGACCTGCCGTCCGCGCCGCGACCGGCCCCAGACGCGCCGGCGCCGGTGCGTTACCTTTACGACTTCGACAATCTGCTGCTCTCGCACGCCGATCGCAGTCGGGTCGTCACGGAGGAATATCTCAGCCAAGGCTTCCTCGAGGCCGGCCCGATGCCGCGAATCTTCCTCGCCGACGGGTTCACCGCGGGCACCTGGAGCGTCGCCCGTCAGCGCGGCATAGCAAAACTACGAATCCAGCCGTTTGCCGCCCTGTCGAAGCGAACCCAAGCCGATCTGCTCGAGGAGGGAGAGCCTCTTCTGGACTTCGCCGCGCCCGGCGCCGCCCATGACGTCGAGCTCATCCCGCCCGGTCGGTGGCACGCGCTGCGAGCCGGGGCCGCCGCCGAGACGTGAATCACGAATCCCGGCGGGTGAGGATGTGGGCGCGCCGGGTCTGAGCCTCGATAGCGGGCCACGGCTCGCGGATCGTCATCGCCATCACGGTGAAGCCCGCGGAGGAAACCTCGGCCGCCACGATGTCCGGGTCGAGGAACTGGAAGTCGAGGTCGACTTCGTGGTCCCACCAGAACGAGACATGTTTCACGTCACCGGCAACCTTCCCCTCCCCGCTGACATGGAACGAGAGCAGCAGCCAACCGCCGGAGACGATCACGCGGGCGAGCTCGGCGAAGGCTACCGGCCGTTGGGCGGGCTCCAAGTGGATGATCGAATACGGGCAGGCAGCGCCGGTCCACGCTCCATCGTGAACCGGTAGGTCGAGCATCGAGCCGACCTCGAAGGTGACCTGCGGATAGCGCTGCCGGGCGACCTCGATCATTCTGGGTGAGATGTCCAGTCCGACGACCCGGCAGCCTCGCCCGGCGAGGTAAGCAGCAATGTGGCCGGGCCCGCACCCGACGTCCGCAACGACCCCATTGGGCGTACGGTCGGTCGCCAGCTCCGCCAGACAGTTCAGCCAGGCCCGGTCGACCGGCTTACCGGGCAGCTCGTCGGCGATCTCTTTCGCATAGCGCTCCGCAACCACGTCATAACTTCTGGCGACCGGGTCGGACATCGCACCTCCACGCCAGGTTGCCGGGCTGCAGTCTCGGCGAATCGCGGGACTGACCATGAGCGGCAGGCTACGCGTATGGCGGTTTGCCAACCGAGCGGCCGACCCATTTTGCGGCGACCCAACCCTCGGCGCGGAACAGCGAGCTAGTGCCGCGCTAAATACCCAGCGGCATCGAATCTGCGGAACTGCGTCCGCCTGCGGTGAGAGCTGGCGCGGGCCTGTTCAGCTCGAGCGACCACCACTGGCTCACGAGATCGTGGCCGTAGCTGTGATGGGATTCCTCGCCCTGGAGCAGGAAGCCGGCCCGCTCGTAGATGCGGCGGGCCGCGTCGAGCACGGAGTTGGTCCACAGGAGGATGCGTTCGTAGCCCGCGGACCGCGCGAAGCTAATGCACTCGTCCACGAGCTTGGTGCCGACGCCAAACCCACGCGCCCATGGTTCGACCAGCAAGAGGCGAAGCTGCGCGATCTCGGCGTCCTTGTGGACGCAGAAGACGCAGCCGGCCGGTTCGCCGTCGACCTCGGCGACCCAGGCGTTCTCACGTTCCCGATCACGATGCCTCACGTACTCCGCGACGATCTGGGCGACCAACGCCTCGAACGACTGATCCCAGCCGTACTCCTCCGCATACAGAACGCCGTGTCGTTGCACCACCCATCCCAGGTCGCCGGACCGCAGCGGACGAAGCACGACCCGGCTCCTGGACGATGCTCCCTCGAGCACCGCCCGGATCGCCCCCATCGACGCCATCAGTCGCCGCTGCTGCTCGGGCGTAAGCCCGCCGAGCATTCTCTCGACCTGGCGCGCCGAGCGTTCGTCGAGCATCTTGTACGTCTGTCGTCCGGCCGCATTGAGCTTGGCGATCTGGCGTCTGGCGTCCTCGCGCGAACGGCTGCGGATGACGAGGCCGTCGGACTCGAATCTGCTGAGGATGCGGCTGAGGTATCCGGCATCCAGTCCAAGCCGGCGACGGAGGCTGGCCACCTCGGTCTCCGCCTGCTGTGCCAGCTCGAAGATCACCCGTGCTTCGGTCAGCGTGTAGGGCGTCTCGAGCAGTCCCTCGTCGAGCACGCCGATTACCCCGGTATAAAAGCGGTTGAACTCGCGGATCGCGCCCACCGCATCGCCGTTCGGAGTACCGGCCATATCCGCAGCCTAGGCAATACCCTTGACTGAGTCAACGGTATTTTCGTACTCCACGAGGCCACCGCCGCCGCGGCCTACTGCATGTAACCTTCGACTTCGCTGGTCGGACGGAGGTGCGCGTTGTCCGCGCTCTCGCCCGCATCGCGGCGAGCGCGGCGCTGCCGGAGCAGGTCCCAACACTGGTCTAGGGACTCCTCGACCATGCGCAGCCGCTCGTGCTCCTCGTCGTCGGATAGCTCCTGGCGGGCCGCGCGCTCGCGCAGCGCGTGCTCCTCGTCCACCAGCGTCTTGATCCGGCCCAAGATATCTCTGTCGTTCATGCCCATCCTCACGCTGGCATCCGTCAAGCCCCTCAACTCTCGCATGGAAGCCGCGCTCGCGGGACAGGTGCGGGTGACCCCGGCGTTCCTTCAACGGAAGGCAAGGACGCCGCCCGGGCCCTCGGTACGGTCAGCCGCGGCAGGAACAGCTGGAACAGCGCGCCGATGGTGACCGCATAGAGGACGGTGCCGATCCCGACGCTGCCGCCCAGCAGCCAGCCGACGGCGAGGACGATCAGCTCAATGATCGTGCGTACCAGCCGGATGGATCGACCGGAGCGACGAACGAGACCGGTCATCAGGCCATCCCGCGGCCCGGGCCCGAACGCGGCACCGATGTAGCAACCCGTGGCGAACCCGCACAGCGCGATTCCGAACACCAGAAATGCTGCACGCACGGCGAGTACGTCCGGAGCTGGCAGCGCCGCGATCCCTGCGTCCACGGCCAGTCCGATGACGACGACATTGCTGAGCGTTCCCAGGCCCGGTCGTTGTCGGAGCGGGATCCAGGCCAGCAAGACCGCTGCTCCTACGACTATGGTGATCTGGCCGAACGAGATTC
>JBKOZJ010000045.1:0-19316 GCA_046725875.1 Actinomycetota bacterium | reverse complement strand
CGAGGTCAACGAGGACGACGCTCCGAACGCGTGACGGAGGGATCAAGAACCTCCGCGAGGTAGCGGCCTGTCCCGCCAAGGCGGGTTGGCCGCAGCGCAGGGGCGTCGCCGGGGAGGAACAGGGCCTGTACGGCTCCACCTACATGGCCCAGCAGATGGCGTCGGCCGGAAACGATGTCCAGGGCATGTTCAGCAACGACATCATCGGGGCCAGCGAGGCCTTCGACGGTACGAAGCCTGACCCCTTTACTCTGCGGATGTTCCTGGAAGGCGTCCCGACCAACGTGACGCCAAGTCAGGTCGCACTCCTGCAGTCGGTCGGCGGTGAAAACGACGGGCTATCCCGCCAGCTTGGCCGGTTCGTAAAGTCGGTGGCGCCGTTCGGCCTGACCGGCATGAACATCCGGCTGATCTGGCGGCGCGACCGGTACCTCCGCGCCAGCGACCACGTCTCCTTCCAAGGCCAGGGCTACCCAGCCGCCAGGTTCACCGAGCCGCGGGAGAACTTCAACCACGAGCACCAGAACACACAGGTGGTCAACGGCGTGCAGCTCGGCGATCTGATCGACTTCGTGGACTTCGACTACATCGCCCGGGTGACCAAGGTGAACGCGGCCGCATTGTGGGGGCTGGCCTCCTAGCACGCCCAAGAATGTGCAGATCCACACGAACCCGCCCGCCAACTTCGCCGGCACCATCACCACCCTCACCGGGGACGCCAACCCAGAAACCAGCCTGACCGGATACGAGGTGGTGCTGCGGGAGACCACGGAGTCGGACTGGACTAAGGCGCTCCCCGTCGGCAACGTCACCACGGTCACGCTCGACATGTCCAAGGACAACGTCCAGATGGGCATTCGTGCCGTGGACCAGAACGGGATCCGCAGCCCGGTTGCCTTCCCACGGGCAGTGGCCTAGCCGTCCGCCGAGTGGGTGATCGCGGGCCGTCGGCCGCTTCGGCCTGGCGGAGATTGTGCTCGCCGCCTGAGACTTCCCGTCCTAGTCGGCGGGCGCGAGTAGGGTCTCGAGCATCATGTGCGCTTTGTCCGTGTCTGGGTGGTGTCCGCCAGCCGCGCTCACGCCGCGAATCTACTCGCGGTAGCGTGCACTGCATCGTGACAGTCTTGAAGGTCGAGCCGAACGGTTAGCCGCCATGGTCGAGCGCGGGCGCTCAAACGTGTCGCTCCCGGATGGCACCGTCACGTTCCTGTTCACCGACATCGAGGGCTCGACGCGGCTGCTGCAGGAGCGGGGCGTCGAGTACGCGGAGGTCCTGGCCGGTCACCGTCAGGCGCTGCGGGGAGCGTTCGCCCGCCACGGCGGTGTGGAGGTGGACACGCAGGGAGACGCATTCTTCGTAGCGTTCGCAAAGGCGTCCGACGCCCTGGCCGCGGCAGCAGCGGCGCGTGATTCGCTACGCGGCGGGCCAATTCGAGTGCGCATGGGCCTGCATACGGGCGAGCCAACCCTGACCGAAGAGGGGTACGTAGGGATCGATGTGCATCGCGCCGCGCGGATCGCCGCTGCCGGTCACGGGGGTCAGATTCTTCTCTCGCAGGCAACACGCGATCTTGTCCGCGTAGATCGCCTGCGCGACCTCGGTGTGCACCGGCTAAGGGATCTTGCAGCGCCCGAGCGACTCTACCAGCTCGGCGAGGATGAGTTTCCGCCATTGAAGACCGTCGACCAGACGAACCTGCCGGTGCAGCCGACACCGTTCGTCGGCCGGGAACGCGAGCTGGCCGAGGTGCTCGCCCTGCTCGACTCGCACCGTATCGTCACAGTCACCGGCCCAGGCGGCTCGGGCAAGACTCGGCTGGCGCTGCAGGCGGCGGCTGAGAGCGTCGAGCGGTACGGCGACGGCGTCTGGTTCATCTCGCTCGCCGCGGTACGGGACGCGCAACTGATCGAGCCGACGATCGCGCGGGTGGTCGGCGGTCCCGACGACCTGCACGAGTTCCTGGCGGGCAAGCGCACGCTGCTCGTGCTCGACAACCTCGAGCAGCTGCTCCCCGGCGCCGCCGACGTTGTTGTCCGCCTCGACGCGCGTATCCTCGCCACGAGCCGAAGCCGCCTGAATATTGCCGCCGAGCAGGAGTTTCCGATGCCGACGCTGTCGATCGACGACGGAGCGGCTCTCTTCACGCTACGCGCACGGCAGCTGCAGCCCGGCTTCGAGTCCGATGCGGCGGTGCGTCGGATCGCGGAGCGGCTCGACAGCCTTCCCCTCGCGCTCGAGCTTGCTGCCGCACGCGTAAAGGTGCTCACACCGGGACAGATCCTTGAGCGCCTCGGTGGCAGCCTCGACTTGCTGACGTCTGGTGCGCACGATGCGCCCGAGCGGCAGCGCACGCTGCGCGGAACGGCCGAGTGGAGCTATCGGCTCCTCACGGGAGACGAGCAACGGTTGTTTGCAAGGTTGGCCGTCTTCGCCGGGAGCTTCGCGCTCGAGGCGGCGGAAGACGTCTGTTCCGCCGAACTCGACGTCCTACAGTCGCTGGTCGACAAGAGCCTGCTGCGGCACGGCGAGGACGGGCGCTTCTTCATGCTTGCGACGATCAAGGAGTTCGCGCTGGAGAAGCTGCGCGATCTGCCGGATGCGTCGTCGCTGCGTCGTCGCCACGACGACTACTTCCTCGGTGTCGCTGAAGAGCTCGGCGCGCGTGAGCGGCTGTCGGGGATGCGTGACCTGAGCGCGGAGTCGCTCAACCGCTTCGAGCGGGAGCTGCCGAGCTTTCGCGCTACGCTCGCCGGGCTAGTCGAGGACGACTGCCACGAAGGCGTGCTCCGTCTCGGAGCAGCCCTTTGGCGGTTCTGGCTGAGCATGGCGCAGTATCACGATGCCGCAGACTGGCTCGAACACGCGCCCGTCGACGACGCGACTCTCCCGTTGAACGTCCGCGCCGCCGCCCTAGCGGCCGCGGGCGGAATCGCGTACTACACGTACGACGACGTCGACGGAGCGGAGATGTTCTGGCGGGAGGGGCTCGAACTGCGCCGCGTGCAGGACGATCCGCACGAGCTCGGTGTTGCGTTCAGCAGGTTGGCCAGCGTGGCGTGGCGGCGCGGTGACTTCGACGGTGCCATCGCCTACCACAAACAGGCGCTGCCACTGTTTGAGCAGGCCGGCAACGAGGCCTCAAAACTGACTGAGCTCCACTGGCTGGGCGACGCGTACCGCGACCGCGGCGACTACGACGAGGGTGAGCGCATTCTTGAAGATACGGCGACGCGTGCTCGAGAGCTCGGCTTCAATCAACAGCTGACAAGCACCTTGCACAGCCTTGGAGACCTCTCGCTCGATCGTTCGGATCCCGACACGGCGCTGCGCCGTTTTGCGGAAGCGCTTACATACGCGGTCACTTCTGGATACAGGCGCGTGCAGATCTATTGCGTGGCCGGCATCGCTTGCGCGCTGACCCTGCAGGGCGACGAGCACGCAGCCGCGCACCTTTGGGGAGTCGCCGAGGATCAGGAACACCGGCTCGGCTTCCGGATGCTCCTGAACGAACGGCAGCGCTATGAGCACTTGATGTCGGGCGCCCGCGAGCGCCTCGGCGCCACGTTCGAGGCCGAGCGCCGCGCGGGGTCGGGGCTGACGCTTGAGCAGGCAGTCGCCGAGGCACGGCGCCACATACCGGCATGATTTCCGCGATCATGAATGTAGGACCGAGCCGTCGACTCGTTCCGCGGTCGGCACCGGCGGCTCGGTAGACGGCCTTCCACCGCTGACTGTCTTGGGCGCGGCGGGCGGTCTGCAGCACCGCTTTGTGCGGGTGGATCGCAGCCGCCCGCCTGGATCGGGAGCTGGTGCGCACTGCGGGCGCAGACCGCTATACCCTTAGCCGAGTTCACAGCCGCCCGTGGTGTTCGCCAAAGGGCACGGTCGATTGGTGGTTCGGATGAGTTACGAACCGGTGCGGAAGCTGCTGGCGCGGATCGACCTGTTCGAGGGCCTGCCTGACGAGGTCCTGTCCGACCTCGTCGATCGCGGTACCACACTGATCACCCAGCCCGGCAGTCCGGTGGTCGAGCAGGGCAGCTCGGACGCCGGGCTGCAGGTGGTGCTGGCCGGTTCGGCCGAGGTCTCGGTAAACGGCGTCCCGCGCCCCCCACTGACCGTCGGTGACTACTTCGGGGAGATCTCCCTGATCGATGGGCTGCCCCGGTCCGCCTCGGTGGTCACCGGTCCGGACGGCATGAGGACGTTCGCGCTGTCCGCGCTGGCCTTCGCGCCGGTGGTCAGGGAGAACCCAAAGGTCGCCCAGTCACTGCTCAAGGCGCTCTGCGCCCGCATCCGTGCGCTCGAGGCGAACGCCTCCGGCCCTAACTGACCGCGCCGGAGCGCGCGCCCCGACGCGCCTGAACCGCCGAGCCGTCCGGTCGAGATGCCGGCTTGAGCAGCCAAGGTCGTCTTCGCGCTGTTCAGCGACCGAGTCGGGCTTCCCGGCGGCGGCGGAGGAGGCCGATCCCCGAGGACGTCCGCATGTGGCTGGTGCCGTGCCTTTGGAGAGAAGTCGCTGGCGAAACCGGGCTCAAGCGGCGACGATTGGTCCCATGTCTTCTGGCAGCTCCACTGACGTGAGCGTCGATCCGTGATCACAGGTCGACGTGTCCGTTGGAGTGCTAGGAAAGACAGTGGAGATTACACAGACATCAACCGAGCATTCCCTCGAGATCGCGTGTGACGAGTCGGGCTGGGAAGGTAGCAACCTCACCGCCGGAAACTCCGATGTCATCGCGTACGCCAGCGTTCGGCTGGACATCGACGTCGCGGCGGAATGTATCCGTGCACTTCGTGGCCGATCCGGGCAGCACAGCTACGAATACAAGGCCTCGCACCTGCTTCGGACCACGGGCGGATCGAACCTCGCCGGCTTTCTCGGCCCGTCCGGTCCCGTGCACGGCCGTGCCAGTGTCCATCTGACCCACAAGTCCTGTTTCGTGCTCGGCAGACTTCTCGACCTGTTCATCGGGGGCTCTGCGGACACGGTGAGCCTGGGACTGCGCCCGGACCAACGACTGGCGAGCCTGACGACCAGGCTCTGCCGCACCGGCCAGGACAGCTTCGGTCGAGATCGCTGGCAGGCATTCCTAGCAGCCGCCAACATGGCCCTGCGCGCAGACCGCGGCCGCGGAGTACGTATCCCTGTCGACGCGTTCTTCGGTCACGTCGAGGTGCTCCGGAGCTTGGACGGTGGCGGCCGGGTCGGAGGAATCCTCGACGAGCTGCGCAACCGACGACACGAAGCCTATTCCGCTCGGGCCCGGCTGCTCGAGGATCGGGTCCTGCAGCCCGTCCTGGAACCGTTGATTCCGGCCCTCGCTCGCACCGTGCTCCATTGGAGTCGTGGACTGCATCCGGTCGCCATCGTCCACGACGAGCAGTCCGCGCTGACCGAGCGGCGGATCCGACGACTCGAGCAGATCCTGGCCGCGCCGCCGCTCGAAGTGATCCGCCTCCCGGCACGAGGTCCCTTCATCCGATTCCGTCAGGTGGATTCGGGAACCGACTCCCGGGTACAGGTGGCCGACCTGCTCGCCGGAGTGGCGCGAAGGGTCGCGTCCGACGAACTCCTCGGCCGAAGCGATCCGGATCTCACCGCGTTGCTTCGACCATACGTTGATCCGGCCTCGCGCTGGTGTAAGCAGCTCACCGATCCAGCCGGTCGGACCGCCAGCTAACGACAGCGTGGCTCCGGGAGCTCGGGACGCCAACGGTGCAGGCAGAAGCCGGCGCGGTGGGGTATCGCACGATCTTTGCTAGGTTTCTTCCGCACGAGCGGACCTGGAGGCAGGAATGGGCAAGGAAAGTGCTGGCCTCACCGGTGTCGCTGCAGAGGTCCCCTATGTGGCGCTGCCGCCCGGGGGGTGGGATGGCGGCGGGGAGCCCGGGCCGTTGATCATTGCCTGGCACCTGAACGACCCGCCGCGCAGCGCGGCCGCGATGGCATCGGCGCTTCCGCTCACGGGCGTCGCGGCGTGGCGTGTCTACCTGGACTTGCCGATGCACGGCAGGCGACAGCTGCCCGGCGGACTGGACGAGTTCATGCAGCTGGGCTACCAGGACGCGGTTCTGAAAGCGTTTGAGCCGCAGGTCAACCAGGCCGTGGACGAGTTCCCGGCAGTTCTCGCCGAGCTACGCGCCCGCCTGCCGCTCAGCGACGGTCCGATCGGCCTTGTGGGAGCCTCGGTGGGCGCCCTTCCCGCGCAGCTCGTGATAGCCGACGGTGTCGCACAGGTTAGCGCCGCGGCGCTGGTCAGCCCGGTCATCCAGCTCGCCGAGGTGGTTGCGGCGAACGAGCGCCGGTTCGGCGTCAGCTACCCGTGGAGCGACGCCTCGCGTGCGGTTGCAGTCCGGTTCGACTTCGTCGCCCGCGCGGGTGAGATCGCCGCACGCCATCCGCAGCCCGCGCTGCTGCTGATCACCGGTGTGGAGGATGATCCAGGCTTCCCGCTGCAGGCACAGCGGCTGCAGGCGGAGCTTCGCCGGCGGTATGACGACCCGCAACGAGTGAGCCACCAGAGCATTCCCGGGATGCAGCATGCCTTCGCCGCAGAGCCCGGAATCGAGCCCGCGCCACCCAGCGCCGAGGCTCAGCTCGTCGAGGCAGCTGCAACCGAGTGGTTCCGCCGTTATCTCAGGTAATACCTCAGCGCGGATTGGCTTGACGCGGAGCTTAGCCCTCCAAGCCGCAGCTGGTCATCTCGGCGAGTCGCCGGCCGGCCGTCGCCGACATGGATATGTCCGGCGGGCATCCGCCGACCTCGTCAGGCCGACCGGGCCGCAGCCAGCGCCCGCCGCCAGACCTTGCGGTATGCGTCGAGCCCATCAGCGGCGAGCGGTCCGCGCGGGCCGGCGGCGATCGTCACCCGCTCCGGAACCGTCCCCCAGACCTTGACTCCAGCCCGTCGCCAGTACTCGATGGCCTCACTGTAGCTGCGGGTGAACGTCCGGGCTGAGCAGATGACCAGGCCGACCGGCGTCCCGTCCGGCACCATCTCAAGAGCCGCGTGGGCCTGCGCCGTCTCTATCCCACCGACTCGTGCCGGCACCACGACCACTGAGGCTCGCTCGATGGCCTTGCCGAGCAGGCGGTCGTGGCTCGGTGGCGGATCCACCACGGCGGTGCTGCCGGGTTCCAGCCGGTCCAAGGTCTTAACGAGCAACCTCTCGGTCGGCGCCTCGACGACGTTAATGCCATCGAAGCGCTCCTCCTGGTCGTTCGCCGCCTCGACCCACTCGGCCGCGCTGGCCTGCGGATCGGCGTCGACGAGCGTCGCGGCATTGCGGTTGGCGGTCGCGAGGGCGGCCAGATAGATCGATGTAGTCGTCTTGCCCACACCGCCCTTTAACGCAGCAGTCACCACGATCATGTGATGAACGCTACCCCCACCAACCCTGGACAGGATCCGGGGCCACGAGGAGGACGCCACGGTCGAGAGGCCTTTGTAACCAGCAGGCGATGCCACGGCTTTGCCGCCAAATGATCGCAGCTAATGGATCTCGGCGAACTGGGATGAATGGTGACAGGGTCACCTGGCCGCCCCCGTTCATGGGGTTGGAGGGCAGCCCCGGGTAGCGCACCCAGGTCACCGCCGGGTGCCGCTCGAGGAACTCGAGCCGCACACCCCCGGCGCCTGGGAACTATTGGCAGTTAACGGACGGGAGGCCACCGATGACTACCGCCGCCGGTTTGGTCAGCAGGTGTGGGTCGTTGCGCGGGGAGGCGGGTGATGCCCGCCGAATGCAGGGAGGATGTCACCTCTGCTTATCCTGACCCGGTCCGCGCGGCGACACGGGCCCTCTCGATCCGCGTGATGAGGTCGGCCAACTCCCGGCCCAGGTCACTCGCGCCGAACGATGCCACAACGCGCGCAGATCGACCGTTCCTGCTCCTGGCTCATGGCTCAGCTTGAACATCGCTCGATCACGAGGCCGCCACACAGACAAGCGAGTGGGCCGTCCTCCGGCGCTGGCGAGCGAGGTGTCGAGGTCGGCTGGTTTGCGGCGAACCTTCCATGGTCGCCGATAGCGAAGACCGCACCGATCTTGCTCACCGGGACGCTGGGACCGGCGTGGCCCGTTAACCTGTGAATGCCATGTTTAGGCAGGTCATTGCCAACAACCGCGCAGGCGGTTGGCGCAACCTGAAACGTGAAAGCTAGACCCAGCACGACCAGAGCGGGAGGAGCGGTGGAGCGCACTATCGACTGGGACGCCGGCGCGATCGTGATTATCGACCAGTGCGCGCTGCCGCGCGAGTATCGCAAGCTCCGGTTGACAACGGTCGATGACCTAGTCGATGCCATCAAGCGGCTCGCGATTCGGGGTGCCCCTGCCCTGGGTGCGGCCGGGGCGCTAGGCGTGGCCCAGTCAGCCCGCCGGCACGCTGGGGATGCGGCCACAGTGCGGGAGGAGGCAGCTCGACTGGCCGGTGCCCGGCCGACCGCAGCAAATCTCTCTTTCGGCGTGCGACGCGCGCTGAGCCGGCTGTCGGAGGGACCCCAGGCGGTGCTTGCCGAAGCGCTTGCCGTTTTGAACGAGGACGAGAGGGTGAATCGGGAGGCGTCACGGCGCGCAGCCGACCTTGTGTTGCGGTTCTGCGGGCGCCGACCATTGCGCGTCCTTACCCACTGCAATGCGGGTCGGCTCGCCACGGTGGCCTGGGGAACTGCCCTGGGAACTGTGCGCCACCTGGCCGACGCAAACGAAATCGAGTACGTGCTTGCCGACGAGACGCGGCCCTTGCTACAGGGAAGCCGACTTACCGCATTCGAGCTGGCCGAGGCCGGCATCCCCTACCGGCTCTGCCCCGACGCGGCGGCCGCTGCTGCGATAGCCCAGGGCCTCGTTGACTGTGTGCTGGTCGGCGCGGATCGGATTGCCGCGAACGGCGATGTCGCGAACAAAATCGGCACGTATGGCCTGGCCCTAGCCGCTGCAAGGCAAGGCATTCCGTTCGTCGTAGTAGCGCCCGAGTCGACCCTCGACCTGTCGCTTCCGAACGGTCGCGGAATTGCCATTGAGCAGCGCGCCGCGGAGGAGGTCACACACTTGGGCGGTCAGCCGATCGCCCCGGACGGCGCGGAGGCATTCAACCCTGCCTTCGACGTCACACCGGTGGATTTGGTGACTGCGATCGTCACGGAGGAGCGGATCTTCAAGGGATCCGACAGTCAGACGTGACACGTCGTCACTTCGTGTCCCGCCGTGGCGTCCGAGCGTCGTCGGTGGAGGCCCAATGCGCGGCTTGATCTTGCGGTTGGGACGGGCCATAAGTGGCAATTTTGCGCCGCACCCGCTCGAGCTCCGCCACCGGCAGCAACCGCGGTCGACCAACTGCGCTCGCCCTCAGCCACACATCACAGAGCCACTCGAGATAGACGGCCCTGGTGTATGCGTCGGCGAGCGTTCCGCCGACGGTGACTGCGCCGTGGTTCCCGAGAATGCACGCTGTTCGGCCGCCCAGCGCTTCGACTGCTTCCGTGGCTAGGTCGTCGGTGCCGTAGGTCGCGTAGCGAGCGACGCGGACCGGACCCCCGAATATCGCGATCAGATAGTGGATCGGCGGCAGCTCGTCCACCAGGGTTGAGACCGCCGTGGCGGCGGTCGAATGGGTATGCACCACGGATCGCGCATCGGTGTGTTCGTATACCGCCAAATGCAGCGGCATCTCAGTTGTTGGCTCCAGCCGTGCCTCCACCGGGGTGCCGTCGAGCCGGTAGAGGCCAATCAGGTCCGGGGTCAACTCGTCATAGTCCACCCCGGTTGGCGTCACCGCGAGCATGTCACCGGACCGGACTGAGATGTTGCCCGAGGTCGCGACCACGAGGTCGTCCGGTCGCAGCCTGCGGCAGTACTCGACCACCTGGCGGCGCTCAGCCTCCAGCACCACGCACACATCGTTCCACCAGGAACCTCCGGGCCGCCCGGCAGCTGCCCACACTCTCCTCGACACTCAAACTCGCCGACAAGTCGGTTTGACACCGTCGTCATCCATAGTCGCGTCCTGCGTCGCCCAGGCCGTGGTCGGCCGGGTTTGGCGTTCGCCCCGTGCTGGCGAGTGGGCTTCGCGCCTCGTCCTTCTCGGCTGCACTGCTCAGCCGCGCCGTTGGTGCGTGGCGTCAGCCGGGTTGTGGTGGCGGGAAGCTGGTAGGGAGGCCGCGGGCTACCACTTGGTAGAGCGCGACTGGGTCGGGGAGTCCGCGGAGACGGAAGTCCCCGAGACTGCGGAAGCGTACGCCGGCGGGTGCCGACTCGCGCGCGGCAAGCCGGGCGTCGCCGGAGACGAGGATCTGCCCGCCCTGGGCAATCCCGCAGACCCGTGCCGTAGTGTGAACGGCCAGACCGATGTAGGCGGCGCCGCTGAGCGTCGGGTAGCCGCTATGGATGCCGGCGCGAACCCGTACACGCAGATTCTCGGCCCAGGATCGTTCGCGGAGCGATCGCTGGATCGCGACGGCCGCCTCGAGGCCGGCCCGCGGGGTCTCGAACGCGGCGAAGAAGTCGTCGGCGCGGGAGTCGACCACCAGACCGCCAGCGGCGGACACCGCGTCGGTTTGCTGCGCGCGGATGCCGTCGAGCAGCTTGCCGTACCGTTCACGCAGACGCTGCACCAGCGCGGTCGACTCCTCGACGTCGGTCATCAGCAGCGTCACGAAACCCGACGGCAGGGGGGCGGGGTCGCCGAACGCAGAACGCGCACGCTCCGAGCGAAGCTGCGTGGCAATGAACCCGACCGGCACGATTCGATACTTCCTGGCCGCCCTCAGCAGCCGAGTGCGGGCACGGTCGCGAGCTTCCTCGTCCTCGAACGCGACCTGGTTGAACCGAGCCAGTGCGTTGCGGACGTGCGACGCGTCATGGATAGGCAGTCTGCGCCGGCCCCGCGAATCGACGTACGCGAACGCGCTGTCGGGCAGGGTAGCGCGGTCGGCCGCGCCGAGCCGAGCCATTGACTATCCCGCGCCGAGGTCGTAGACCTCGAAGCCGACCGCCATCGGGAGGCCCAGCCGGGTCCCGGTCTGCTGGGCTCGGGCCTCGAGGAATCCGGCCGGGTCGAAGTTCTCCCAGCCGCGGCCGTCGATGCACTCCCGGTGCGCCTTAAGCGACCCGACCCCGATCTTGAAGGTATCGGTAATGTCGACCTACCTCCGGGGCGAGCTGGCTGACCTCGAAGCATGTGCTGCCGCACATGGTGGCCAACGGTTCGGGCGCGATGGCCAACATTACGTCGATCCACGCCGGGCTCACCAGCCCCGCGATGCTCCCGGCCCAACCTTCACGCTCTGGCGTGGCCGGATGAGCCGCAGCCATGGGAGCGGCTCACCCCGCTGTTGTGTGACGACGAACGCTGCCGGCTCCTGGTCACTGGAGGCGTCCACGCGGGCCATAGAGACATGGCGACCTAGGCTGGCGGGGTGCAGCCGAGTCTGGGACGGTCCGGCATCGGGTCAGTGCGATGGGTCTGGGCTGCTGCCCGATCGGCTAGCCGGGATCGAGGCCGTCGTCATCATGGCAGCTTGTGGGGTGCAACTTTCAGAGATGCGGCAAGATCCGCAGTGGTCCGGAGGCCGACACTGCGCAGCTGGCTCCCGAGCGCGGGCCGCCTCACGGCCGGTCGAGATGTCCGCCATCGCGATGACCTCGAGTACGACCCACAGCAAAATGACCTGCCACGCATCCTCCCAGCCGTGCGGGACGACGGATCGTTCGGGTCGCCAAGCAGCTCGCAGGCGATGGCACCGAGGCGAGCCGGGGAGATCATCAACGGCGGATCGATGTACTCGATCTACGGCCGAACTATGCGGCCGCTAAGACCGGGATTGCCGGCTTGACTGCTGATTCGTCAGCGTGATACCGCTGCGACTTCAACTCGAACTGCCAAAAGTCTCGGCGTAGCCGAGACTTCGCCCACGTCATAGCGACGCGGTCAAGAGCTCGTTGTAGAGCTCGCGAGCCTCGTCGACCGCGACTTCGATGCTCGCGCCTCCGACCGTCAGCTCGGTGGTCTGCACGCTGGGAAGTTCGGTCGCTGCGAAGTAGCCGATGAAGGTTTTCGTGCGGTTCGCGATGTCGAGCGCGGCCTTGTTCAACGGCTCAAGCTTGCGACGCACGAGGAGGTGGAACATCGCAGTCTGCGGCGGATTGGGAACGATCTCGACCCCCTCGAGGTCCCCCAACGCCGCCGCGAGTTCTTTCGCGCGTGCGACGAACTCGGACATCCGAGGTAGCACCTCGTCGAGGCCTCGCTCGGCTGCGATCAGGAACGGATACGCGGTGAAGAGCCGGCCGCCGTGTCGGACCTGCCATACCCGCGCTTCGTCTACCATGGCCTTCGTTCCGGCCAGCGCGGCGCCGGCCGGCGCTCCGAGGTCCTTGTAGAACGAGACGTAGACCGTGTCGAACAAGTCCGCGATCTCGTCCAGGCTGCGCTCGTAGAACGGTGCACACTGCCAGAGCCGCGCGCCGTCCATGTGGAGTGCGATCTCACGTTCCCGCGCCTTGGCACAAAAGGCGACTAGTTCTTCCCACGGCGGCAGCTGTCCGCCGAGTTCTCGCGCCGGCAGCTCGAGCACGACGGCGGCAAGCGGCTCGCGGACGGCCTCGAGGTCGGGCGGTGTCGGCAGTCGTTCACGCGACCCGAGCAGGTCTGCGACCAGCCCGTGGAGCTGCGCGTAACCGCGCTCCTCGTGCACATCAAGGTGACATTGCGGATGAAACGCGATCCGCCGGTTCGCGCGCCGGTCGCAGTGAATCCGCAGGGCAATCTGCTGCGCCATGGTCCCGGACGGCATCCAAACCGCAGCCTCTTTGCCGAGCAAGGCCGCTACGCGCGCCTCCAGCCGTTCCGCGAGTGCCCGCTCACCGTACCGGTCCACCTCCTCGTTGGACGGCGCCCGCTCCGCAAGAGTACGCAGCGTTAACCGCGGGTCGCGTTCAGCGGGCGAAAACGCACCGACCACACGTTCGCATCGAGCCCAGATCGCCGCTCGATCCTGCTGTTCTGGCACGAGTCCAACCTACGGCGCGGCGCTGGCATCGGGAACTCGTCCGCCGCTGGAGATGCCCGCCGACCGGCCGGCGCGACCCTCGCCGGGTGGATGTACTTGGCGGGCTGATCCACGAATACCAGCTCGTGGCAGGCACACCGCTGACTTCATCGTCCTCAACGCGGACTACCAGCAATCGCGCTACCAGGTTTAGGTCGAGCAGGCTTTGTTGGTGACTGCCCTCATTTGAGTCCGACGCGGCGTTTCATCCTCCTCTCGTCATCAGATCCGACAAGGGTGGTGCCGGCATCCGCTCCGCCTCGGTTATCGGATCTTCGGCGAGCAGGCGGGCGCCGACCGCGTGCGCCAGAGAAGGTGTCGCCCCGCCGCCCGCGATCGCAAGCGGGCGGATGCGAGCGAGCCGTGCCAGGTCGGCGGTATGCCCGTCGAACCGTTCCGCGGTTACGGCAGCGACGACGGCGAGGTCGGCCTGCAGGTCGACCGCTGCCCGGAGCAGATCATCGAGGGGAGTGTCGGCACCGAGGTATTCCACCCGCCAGCCGTTGCGATGCAGCACGATGCCGAATGCGAGCAGGCCGAGGTCGTGTTGCTCGCCCGGGGCGCAGGCGAGGATCGCTCTGGGCCCATGGCCGTGACCCCAGCCCCGGGCGAGGCTTGCTAGGCGGCCGCGGATGAGGTTGCTCGCGAAATGCTCCTGGCCAACACTCAGCTCCTGCTGTGCCCATCGCTCGCCGAGCTCACGCAGGTAGGGCATGATCGCGTCGCGCAGCACCGTCTCGACGGTGAAGTCGGTGAACAGCCGGTCGAGCGCCGCTTGTGCCCCGCGCTCGTTGAACTCGTCCAGGCTCGCGGCTAGAGCGTGGATGGCCTCGGCAAAGGTAGAGCGATCCTCGACATCCATCGACTCGAATGCGGCTGGGGATGTGCGTTCCTCGTCCAGCACGGCGGTAGCCGCTTCGGCGGTGGACATGCCTTGCGCGAGGTGTGCCTGCATACGACGGACGCGGCGCTCATCCGCATCGGAGTAGAGGCGGTATCCCGCCGACGAGCGGGCCGGCTCGAGAAGTCCATAGCGGCGCTCCCATGCCCGCAACACATGGTCACTCACACCGACACGACGGCTCAGCTCACCAATCCGCAGCGCCTTCTGATGCATGCCGAAACATTCTACAGATCCTTTGACAGAGCCTTGACAGCATCACCGAAGGGTACGTATGGTCCTGTACAAGCCCTAGACGGAGGTTAGACACATGCGAAGGCTAGACATCATCACTGCAGCGTTGGTCGTGGTCGGCGGCCTGAATTGGGGTCTCGTCTCGATCGCCCGATTCGACTTGGTTGCGGCGCTCTTCGGTCTCGACTTCGGCGAGACGAACATCGCCAGCCGGGTCGTCTACGGCCTCGTCGGCCTCTCTGCGGCCTACCAGGTCACGCAGGTGCGGGCGCTGCGTCAGCGCTGGGCCGCTCGGCGTGAGGCCATGGCGGCCTGAGCCCTGGGAAGTTCCGCCCCGCGCGTTCCGGTCGAGACGGGGGTGGGACCGCGCGGGGCGGTTCCAACTCAGCGGGCGAAAGCCGATCCTTCGACGTCCGCAGTCCCGTGCACCCGCGAGTCGCCAGTCTCTTCCGTCCCAGCGCCGACGGGGATCGCGAGCGGGTGACCCGGGCAGTGAATAAATGCTCGCCGCCGCGCCCGACAAAGCACCGATTTAGGTGGTCTGTGGAGGGTAGTGGGAGGCGTCAACGGTATGACCCAAACCTAGAGGAGAGTAGTGAGCACGGTTGAGCAAAGCATCGATGTCAATGTCCCGGTCAGCACTGCTTACAACCAGTGGACCCAGTTTGAGGAGTTTCCCCGATTCATGGAGGGCGTGGAGTCGGTCGCCCAGCTCAACGACACGCACCTGCACTGGGTCGCAGACATCGGCGGCGTCCGCCGGGAATGGGACGCGGAGATCACCGAGCAACACCCTGATGAGCGTGTCGCCTGGCGGGCAACTGAGGGTGCCGCAAATGCGGGCGTCGTCACCTTTCATCGACTCGACGAAGGACGCACCCGCGTAATGCTCCAACTTGAGTTTGACCCGGACGGCATCGTTGAGGCGACCGGGGACAAGCTAGGCCTGGTTCGTCGGCGCGCTGCCGGTGATCTCGAACGGTTCAAGTCGTTCATCGAGACGCGGGGACTCGAGACCGGGGCATGGCGAGGCGACGTGGATGCGCCGCCGAGCTGAGGCAGCTTCTCGAGCAGAAAGCAGTGGCACCCTGATCAATGATCAAGGGTGCCACTGCAGACCAGGGAGCGAGCGCGGACCAGCGAGCCCACAGCGGTAGGGACATCAGGACGACGGATCATCCACTGGTACTCGGGAGGGGTTATGTCCGCGACGACCCCATCAGCGGAGCAAGCGGGCCGTGATCAGACCGCTATTCGCCCGTTTCACGTCGATTTTGCGGAGGCGGAGCTCACCGAGCTGCAGAGGCGCATAAACGCGACCAGGTGGCCCGAGCGCGAGACGGTTACCGACGACTCGCAGGGCGTGCCCCTCGCGCTGATGCAGGAGCTCGCGCGCTACTGGGGGACGGACTACGACTGGGGCAAGTGCGAGAGGAAGCTAAACGCCCACCCGAACTTCATAACCGAGATCGACGGGCTCGCCATTCATTTCATCCACGTCCGCTCCCAGCATCAGGATGCGCTGCCGCTGATCGTCACGCACGGGTGGCCGGGCTCGATCATCGAGCAGCTGAAGATCATCGACCCTCTCACCAACCCGACGGCACACGGCGCGAGCGCGCAGGATGCGTTCCATCTGGTAGTTCCTTCGCTGCCGGGCCACGGGTTCTCCGGCAAGCCGACCGCCACCGGCTGGGATCCGGCTCGCATCGCACGTGCCTGGGTGGTGCTGATGAAGCGCCTCGGCTACTCCCGCTTCGTGGCGCAGGGCGGCGACTGGGGTGCAGCCGTCACGCAGCAGATGGGTCAGCAGGCCCCGCCGGAGCTGCTCGGGATCCACTCCAACATGCCCGGCACCGCGCCGCCGGAGGTGAACGGCTACCTGCGTGGCGAGCCGCCGCCGCCCGGTCTGTCGGACGAGGAGCGGCGCGCCTACGATCAGCTGAGCGCCTTCTATGCGAAGCACGTCGCCTACGCCCGGATCATGGCGACACGTCCACAGACGCTCTACGGCCTGGCGGACTCGCCCATTGATCTCGCGGCGTTCGCGATCGACCACGGCGACGGCACGGGCCAGCCCGGGCTCATTGCGCAGATCCTGGCGGGACGCCTGCCCGGCGATCTCACCCGAGACGACATCCTGGACAACATCACGCTCTACTGGCTGACGAACACCGGGGTCTCAGCGGCTCGTCTGTATTGGGAGAACAAGGCGGCCTTCTTCGACGCCAAGGACATCTCCATCCCGTTCGCGATCAGCGTCTTCCCCGACGAGCTATATCAGGCGCCCAGAAGCTGGGCCGAGCGGGCGTACCGCGACAACCTGATCCACTACAACAGGCTCGACCGCGGCGGCCATTTCGCCGCGTGGGAACAGCCGCAACTCTTCTCACAAGAGATGCGTGTCGCGTTCCGATCACTGCGCAGATAGCTGGGCAGACGAAACTTAGCGGAAGTAGTCAGATGTTTCTGCCTCAACGAACTCCTTACAACGGCACACCTGGGGTATATGCCGGCCCCATTCGTGCCGCTCGGCTGTGCGCCGCGGCTGACGCCTGCCCCACAATGCAACCGTCGGGACAGCGGGACTGCCAGCACCCGCGCCCAGCAGTCCCCGTTCGAGCAAACACGGCTTGCCGGTATGTGAGTGTTGCCAGCGAGGGTTGGGATGGGTCGGCACTCCGGTCGCCGTGCCTACGCTGGTCGGGTGTCGATTAGCGAGCGGGCTGGGGCCGATTCCGACGTCGCTGCCGTGGCCGATCGGAGTTGGGCGACGCGGTCGCACCGCGAGACGCTGGTTGAACTGGTCTTGCTCGGCTGGACGCTGTGCGGGGTCGGAGACTAGGCTGTCGCGCTGCGTTCCCCGAGCGGCAGGCTCGCCGCTCGGATCTGCCCCTTTGACCCGGCGTACTCGGCCTTTCTGGAGCTGTGCCGCCGTTGCGCTGGGTGCCGGTATCTGCCGCACATCGACCTGACGGCTGCTCTCGACGGGGGCGGCTCCCTGACCGTGCTGGAGTTGCTGGCGCCGGCACAGGAAGCGGCCGCCACGCAGTTGATCCGTCAGTGGAAGCAGGATGAGGGCGATGCCGAGCTCAGCGTGGTGAAGGCGGCGGCGCTGGCAGTCGACGAGGAGTACCGAGCCCGCTTGCCGTGGTGGGACGGCATCGACCTCAACCAGGGCAACGTCCGGCAGTCGGTGGATGGCCGGCTCACACTCGTCGATGTCTTCTGCATGGACGGCGCGGCGCTCTACGGTCAAATCCTGCAAGACCCGGCTGTCGTTCGCCAGCTCATCCCCGTGGAGGAGCGCCGGCATCTGCTCGAGATTCCGTACCTCGCCCGGGAGAGCAGCCCCGCCGAGCTGCACGCGCTGCAGGAGGCGTGGCTCGGTAAGGAGCCCGCCCCTCCAGTGCGACACGCGTGCCAGTAGCTCGTCGAGGGTTTGGGCTCTGACCTGGAGGCAAAGCAGGCGGGACCGCGGAGGCATCGGAGTCCCAGGAGGACTGGATGTTCGACGGCTTTGCGCTGGAGAAGATCGATATCGGCGACGTTGTGCTTCGGGTTCGCTACGGCGGGCGGGGCCCGGTCGTTATCCTGCTCCATGGTCATCCGCGGACCTAGAGGACGCCTCGCGAGATCGTGGCGCTTCGCCGGTAGGGCCTGTGCACCGTCGACCCTCGGGCGTTCGCCGAGCAGGATGACGTTTAGGAGTCTGCGCTGCTCGCATAAGGCGACCGATGTGCGGCAGCCCCGGCAGCTCGTTCGCTGACCGCGGGCGACCTTGGACCGGGCCAGAAAGGGCCGTCGGTTGTCAGACCGGCTCCAAGATCGGAGCTCGGGTCCGCGAGCGCTTGAGCTCGAAGAAGCCATCCGTCTGGGCAACGAGCAGAAACCCGTCCCAAAGACGACCAGCTGCCTCACCGCGCGGCGTTGGCGAGACGACGGGGCCGAACAGAGCAGATCGACCCACACTGATCACCGGCGTACCGACATCGTCGCCGACTTGGTCCATGCCTTCATGGTGAGAACGGCGCAGCGCCTCGTCGTGCGCGGTCGAGTCCATTACACCGACGAGCGAGACTGGAAGCCTCGCTTCAGCGAGTGCCGCCTCGATCGTGTTCCGGTCTTTCGGTTCCCTTCTGAGGTGGAAACGGATACCCAGCGCCGTGTAGAGCGGCAGCAGGACCTCCAGACCGTGTTCCTCGACCGCGGCGATGCATACCCGTGCGGGCCCCCAGGCCTCGTCCATCAACCGCTGGTAGCGCTCGGACAGTTCCCTACCCTCGTTGAGAATAGACAGGCTCATCACATGCCAGCGGGTGCTCACCGGGCGGACCCGCTCGACCTCGAGCATCCAGCGTGAGGTCATCCAGGCCCACGGACAGACCGGGTCGAACCAGAAATCGGCGACGAGCCGACCAAGGTTCGCCGTGGAGTTGCGGCCCGCAAGCTCTTCAGATGCCGTGTTCTGTGTCACAACGCCTCACTTCTGTCGCACGACCCCCGGATCGGTGCTCCTCACTGCACGTTCTGGTCAGGAGTGCCCCCGGTTCACGAAGTGAGTGCTCTATTGACCAACACTGCAAACTCGTGGGCGTACTTCCGGTGGCCCGTCAGTCATTGGCGTGATGGCTTCCAAAGCTACGAGCGGGACCTTGGGTCCGTTGCGTTTAGCCCATTGTCGGGCCGGCCGGAGATGCTGGCCTCAAGCCGCGTCCCTACATGATCGCGCGGCGGCAGCTACGCTCGTCCTGGTCCATCGCTGCACCAAGGAGTAGGCCTGCGCTGGCGCGGTGGTCGCGTGCACCGGGGCGGTTCCGCAGCCCGGCCTGGTCCGTACTGATCGAGATGGAGGTACGACGTGAGCGTACCCGAGGTTTTGATGGAAGGGGTCGTGTTCGGCGAGTCACCGCGCTGGCACGACGGGCGGCTGTGGTTCTCCGATTGGGGCGCGGGTCAGGTGATCGCAGTGGGCACCGATGGCGCTCACGAGGTCGTGGTGAGCATCCGGTCGTTTCCGATGTGCATCGACTTCCTGCCCGACGGCCGGCTGCTGGTCGTGGACTCGGCGCAACGCCGGCTACTGCGTCGTGAGCCGGATGGGTCGCTGGTGCCGCATGTCGAC
>JBKOZJ010000044.1:0-18726 GCA_046725875.1 Actinomycetota bacterium | reverse complement strand
GGGTTGTTCGCCTTGCTGTGGGCGATCGAGTACCAGAAACCGTTGGCGGTCGGGTAGTCGGCACCCCACGCCGCGTCCATCAGGCCGAGACCGTTCTTCTTCACGCTGTCCGGCGAGCCGATGTACTGCGTGTAGTAGGTGTCGGCCTCACCGGCCTTGGGCGTGATCTTGATGCCGACCCGGCCGAGCGCTTCCTGCACGGCCGCGGCGCGGTCGTCACCCGTGCCCTGATTCACGAAGGCGTAGTTGGTGTTGAAGCCGTTCGGCTGGCCGCACTGGGCGAGCTCGTCCTTGGCCTTGGCCAGGTCGCCCTTGTTGTCCGCGCCATCCGGGTACATGTTCGCCGTCTCATCGTGACCGGGCAGCCCGGCCGGCGTCATGCTGCCGGCGATATCGCCGGTGATTCCGCCACCGAAGGCGAGCCGCCAGGCTTCCTTGTCGATCGCGTAGAAGACGGCCCGACGGCAGTGGACGTTGTCCAGCGGCTTGACGTCCGGCGAGATGCTGATGTAACGCACGGAGCCGTCCACCGGGTTGTCGACATTCTTCTTCAGGTTCGGATCGGCGAGCGCCTCGTTCTGGAAGGTCGGCTGCAGGAAGGCGTCCGCCCGCGCGTCCAGGGTGCCGGCCTTGAGCCGGGCGTCGAGGTCGTCCAGGTTCGTGATGTACGTGATCTCGATACCGTCGGCCTTCGGCGTGCGGATCGGGTCGGTCGCCTGGCTCCAGTTCGGGTTCCGCTCGAACGTGATTCCCGTGTCTTGGTCGTACTGCGTGATCTTGAACGGACCGGTCGCCGCGGGGTGCCGGGTGTAGTTCTCCCCGTCGTCCTTCGCCTGCGGGATCGGCGAGGACGGCCCCATCGCCATCAGGTAGTCGAAGGAGGAGTAGGCCTGCGTCAGGTGGAAGACGATCGTCTTGTCGTCCGGAGTCTCGATGGACGGCGTGCCGTTGACCATCGGCTGACCGTCCTTGTCCTTGTAGGGGCCCTGGTAGGTGGGAGTACCGGTCTTGTTCGCGCCGTCGTCGAGCAGAGGCAAGTAATACTGCGTCGGGCCACCGTTGATCACGTCGGTGGCGAAGGCGCGCTCCAGGGCGTACTTGATGTCCGCGGACTTGACCGGCGTTCCGTCGTCGTACTTGAGACCGTCGCGCAGGGTGTACGTGAACTCGGTGAAGTCGGCGTTCGGCTTGCCGGGCGCGGTCGCCAGGTCGGGAACGACTGTCGCCGCCTTCTTCGGGTCGGGCGCGAAGCCCATGAGGGTGCGGGCATAAAGCCGCTGCATGTTCCAGCACCAGCCGTAATAGGCGCGGGCCGGGTCCCACGAGTCACAGTCGGAACCCGCACCGAGCTTGAGCGTGCCGCCCGTCCTGTCCGACGGGTTGACGATCGTGGTGGTGGAGATGTTGAACGCGGGGGCGCCGGCGCCGGCGCCGCCTCCACCTGTGTCATCGTCTCCGCCGCCGCAGGCCGCCAAGGCCAAGGCGCCGGCGGCGGCGACGGCGGCTAGCTTGGCGGAAGTACGGAAGTTCGCCATCAGGTCGATCCACCTTCTCTCAATGCGCTGGCCGGCCGCCGGTCGGCGACCGTCCCGGCCATTAGCAGATGGTTGCATCAGCCATTTGGCCGAATACCCGAAGGCTATGCACGAATTACTTCCGCTCGATATGAAACACAAAGCAGTCGTCACCAATTTGTGACCGGCCAGCCGCATTTCGAAGCGCGACTTAACTCGCTGGCAGCCCAGAATCCGGCGCTGCTACGTGCCAGTTTTGCATTCTCTTTGCAGCGAGCTTCCCGGGAATTGGAAATGCGCTGGCTTTACTACTGCTTTATTCGCCATTGGCGATGAATTGAGATTTCCAATGGCGGTCTACCTACCTGGCGCACGAAGCCGGGGCCGGTGGCTACTTCGCCACCGGCCCCGCTTGTTGCCTCACCGCCTCCGTCTTGACCAGTCAGGCATCCCCAAGGAAAACCGTGCCCGGCCCTCACCGGGTGATCAGGCGCCGTCGCTGACGCCGATGTTCACCCAGTCATAGAGGGCGAAGAAGTTGGTCGAGTAGACGTTGGTAAGGCGCGGGTTGCGGTAGTAGACGCTCTTGGTAAACACGAGCGGGATCATTACCGCGTCTGACATAACCTGGTCGTCGATCTCGCGGCCAAACTTGGTCCACTGATCTTCCTTGGCCGTCAGGATCTGATCGAGCAGCTGGTCGACCTTCGGATCGCGAAGGTTGACATAGTTGCTGTCACTCGTCGGGTTGTTCGCCTTGCTGTGCGCGATGGAGTACCACCACCCATTGGCGGTCGGGTAGTCGGCGCCCCAGCCGGCGGCCATCAGGCCCAACTTGTTCTTCTTGACGCTGTCCGGCGATCCGATGTACTGCGTGTAGTAGGTGTCGGCCTCGCCTGCCTTTGGCGACACCCTGATGCCGACCCGGCCGAGCGCCTCCTGAATCGCGGCGGCCCGAGCGCCACCGGTGCCCTGGTTGACGAACGCCAGGTTGGTGCTGAACCCGTTCGGCTGACCGCACTGAGCGAGCTCGTCCTTGGCCTTGGTGAGATCACCCTTGCTGTCCGCGCCGTTCGGGTACATATTCGCCTTCGGGTCGTGCCCAGCCAGCCCGGACGGAGTCATGCTGCCGGCGATGTCACCCAGGACCGCGCCGCCGTAGGCAAGCCGCCAGGCTTCCTTGTCGATGGCATAGGCCACCGCACGGCGGCAGTGGACATTGTCGAGCGGCTTGACGTCCGGCGAGATGGCCAGGTATTGGGTCGAGCCGTCCACCGGGTTGTCGACGTTCTTCTTCAGGTTCGGATCCGCGAACGCCTCGTTCTGGAACGTCGGCTGGAGGTCAGCGTCCGCCCTGGCGTCGAGACTGCCGGCCTTCAGCCGGGCGTCGAGGTCGTCCAGGTTTGTGATGTACGTGATCTCGATCTTGTCGAGCTTCGGCTTGCGGATTAGGTCGGTCGCCTGGCTCCAATTCGGGTTCCGCTCGAACGTGATCCCAGTGTCCGCGTCGTATTGCGTGATCTTGAACGGACCCGTTGACGCCGGGTGCTGGGTGTAGTTCTCCCCGTCGTCCTTCGCCTGGGGGATCGGCGACGACGGACCCATCGCCATCAAGTAGTCGAAGGACGAGTACGACTGCGTCAGGTGGAAGACGATCGTCTTGTCGTCCGGGGTCTCGATGGCCGGCTTGCCGCTGACCATCAGCTGGCCGCTCTTGTCCTTGTAGGGGCCTTGGTAGGTAGGCGTCCCGGTCTTGAACGCGCCATCGTCGAGCAGCGGGAAGTAGTACTGCGTGGGGCCGCCATTGATCACGTCGGTCGCGAAGGCCCGCTCCAGCGCGTACTTGATGTCCGCCGACTTCACCGGCGTTCCGTCGTCGTACTTGAGCCCGTCGCGCAGTGTGTAGGTGAATTCGGTGAAGTCCGCGTTCGGCTTACCCGGTGCGGTCGCCAGGTCGGGTACGACGGTCGCCGCCTTCTTCGGGTCGGAGGCGAAGCCCAACAGGGTACGGGCATAAAGCCGTTGCATGTTCCAGCACCAGCCGTAATAAGCGCGGGCCGGGTCCCATGAGTCGCAGTCGGAACCCGCCCCGAGCTTGAGCGTGCCGCCCGTCTTGTCCGAGGGGTTGATGATTGTGGAGGTGGAGATATTGAACGCCGGCGCGCCCTGCCCGGTGCTGGTCCCACCTCCGTCATCGTCTCCTCCGCCGCAGGCCGCCAATGCCAAGGCGCCGGCTGCTGCGACGGCGCCCAGCTTGGCTGAAGTACGGAAGTTCGCCATCAGGTCGATCCACCTTCTCTCCAGGTGCTGACCGGTCGCCGATCGGCGATCGACTCGGCTATTGGCGGATGATTCCATCGGCCTTAGCCGAACAGCCGCAGGCTATGCGCGAATTACTTCCGCTTGATATCTGCTGCTAAGCAGTCGTCGCCAATTTGTAATCGAGTAGTTGTATTGATGCCTTATTTTGGACCTCACGGGCGGCGTGAATTCGGCGTTTGACCTGCGGATTTTGTAAACTATTTGCGCTATCGTGGGATCAAATTGGGCAAGCCGCCAAATTTACCAATGCTTTGTTCTAGGTTTGAGAATGCATGAGAAATTCGCCGCAGCCGGCGGCCGGGCAGGTCTGTCCGTTCAGTGACTGCGAGTCTGCGCACCCGTCGCCCGCTGTGCGGGGATTGCCGCCGGAGCGGGAGGGGCCGCAGTGGAGTGCCTGCGCAGCACCCGAACGGTCTGCCCGGCCACCTCGGCCAGCGCCCACAGCGACAGGCCCAGCAGCGTCACGATCAGCAGGGGGGCCGACAGCGTGACCAGGGTTGCGGCCATACCGACGGCGCCGACCGCGATCGTCGCAAGAGCCGCCTGTGCCACCCATCCGTACAAACGCGACGACAACGATGTGCCGGCTCCCGGGCCGTTGACCGGCGCTGGGCGGCCGACCCACGGAAGGCGTAGCCGGCCCAGTCCGGCGAGCAGGAGCAGAACTGCCAGGCCGAAGATCCCAACCGTGGCCGCGAACCATCGGGAGCCGCCAACCAACGGACTGTGGGTGGTCTCCGCCGAAACCCCCCAGGCGCTCGCATGCACGAAGTCGCCATGCCAGAGCCGCAGCGTGAGGTGGTCGCCGATCTGGAGGCGGGACCAGAGTCGCTCGCCGTCGGTAAGCGCGACTTGCAAACCGTCGAAGTCATTGATCCGGACCACCTGCTCGTCCGCCGAGAGAATCCGGTCAACCTCCCGCTTTTCGACCACGACCGTTGATATCTCGACCCAGCAGTCGCGGGTGGGGTCGGCCCCACACGCCTCGGCGCCCGTGTAGGCGCGCTGAGCGACCTGATCACGGGCGAAGAGAACGGCTGCCACAGCGGCGATCAGCAACAAGCATGCGCCGACCGTGACGCACAGCCGAGCCAGGTATCGACTTGGTCGGGACTGCGCGGTCACGAACCCGCAGTTTGCCACGGGGCGTTCGGTGCCCGACACCGTTATTGGCAGCCGTTGTGAACTAGAGACACCACCCGCGGGTCCGCTCCGACTCCCCGGGCCGTCCCCGGATGGCGGCGAGTGCCGCGTGAGAGATCTCACGCCGTGCGGTTATGGCGCAGCGCCCCACAACGCGGCAAACTGCGGTCGGACGGGCCCGACCGACTCGCGGCGGCGCGCCGCGACCCAAAGCAGGACCCCCGCGGTTCACGGCAGTGAGCTGGCCTCTACGCTCTGTCCGCCCGGTTTCGGCGAACCGGGCCACCAGACGATCATTCGGAAAGGCCTAAGGCGATGGCCACGGACACTGTCCCAGCGGGTGGGCCCCCGGTGTCCCCGCCCGAAACGAAGCGTCCCGAGCGGCGTGCCGCGATTGCCGATCGGACGCTCCGGACCGATCGATGGTGGGTCGCGCCCGCGCTCACTTTCGCCGGGCTGCTGGCGTTCGCCGTCTACGCGACCCTGCGGGCGTTCCAGAACAAGTACTACGTGGCCGAGCCGCTGGTCTCGCCCTTCTATTCACCGTGCGTCGCCGAGAACTGCGTGGAGGGCAGCTTCCAGGTACCAATCGTCGGCGAATGGTGGAAGCTCTCCCCCGCCCTGCTGATCCTGCCCATTCCGCTCGGCATCCGGCTCACCTGCTACTACTACCGCAAGGCTTACTACCGCTCCTTCTGGCTGTCACCACCCGCCTGTGCAGTCGCCGAGCCGCACAACAGATACAGCGGCGAGACCCGCTTCCCGCTGGTCTGGCAGAACATTCACCGGTATTTCCTCTACCTCGCGCTGATCGTCAACGTCATCCTCTTCATCGACGCGATCCTGGCGTTCCGGAACGAGGACGGCGAATGGGGCCACCTGAGCGTCGGAACGCTGGTGCTGCTCGTCAATGCGATTTTGCTTGCCGTCTACTCGCTGTCCTGCCATTCCTGTCGACACATCGTGGGGGGCAGGCTCAACTCATTCTCGAGGCATCCGATCCGATACTGGATGTGGAACCAGATATCAAGGCTCAACGCGCGGCACATGCTGCTGGCGTGGGTGTCAATGATCGTGGTCGCGCTCGCCGACTTTTATGTCTACCTCGTCGCCAACGGCACGATCTCCGACCCGCGCTTCTTCTGACAGGGGTAACACGCCGCGATGTCCGACCTCGAACGACCCAGGTACGACGTCATCGTCATCGGCGCCGGCGGTGCCGGCCTACGTGCTGCCATCGCCGCCCATGAATCCGGCGCCCGCACCGCGATCGTCTGTAAGTCGCTGCTTGGCAAGGCCCACACCGTGATGGCCGAGGGTGGCATCGCCGCCGCGATGGGAAATCTGTGGCCAGAGGACAACTGGCGGGTCCACTTCCGCGACACCATGCGGGGCGGCAAATTGCTCAACAACTGGCGGATGGCCCAACTCCACGCCCAAGAGGCGCCCGCGCGGGTGCGGGAGCTCGAGGAGTGGGGTGCGCTCTTCGACCGCACTAAGGACGGTCTCATTTCCCAGCGCGACTTCGGCGGTCACCGCTATGCCCGGCTGGCCCACGTCGGGGACCGCACCGGCCTGGAGATGATCCGAACCCTGCAGCAGCGGGCGGTGGCGCTGGGCATCGACGTCTTCATGGAGTGCACGATTACCGATCTCCTCCGGGACGAGTCGGCCGGGGAGCCGCGGATCGCCGGTGCGTTCGGCTACTGGCGGGACACTGGCAGCTTCGTCGTCTTCGGCGCGCCGGCGGTCGTGCTGGCGACCGGAGGGATCGGAAAGTCGTACGAGGTCACCTCGAACTCCTGGGAGTACACGGGCGACGGGCACGCGCTCGCCCTGCGGGCCGGCGCATCGCTGATCAACATGGAGTTCGTCCAGTTCCACCCGACCGGAATGGTGTGGCCGCTGTCGGTGCGCGGCCTTCTGGTCACCGAGTCCGTCCGAGGCGACGGCGGCGTGCTCCGCAACTCCGCGGGCCGGCGATTCATGTTCGACTACATCCCGGAGTTCTTCAAAGCCGAGACGGCCGACAGCGAGGAGGAAGCCGACCGGTGGTATGAGGACAAGAAGAACAACCGGCGGCCGCCCGAGCTACTCCCCCGGGACGAAGTTGCCCGAGCCATCAACGCCGAGATCAAGGCGGGCCGCGGCTCTCCGCATGGCGGCGTCTACCTCGACATCGCGTCGCGGCGCTCGCCCGACTACATCAAGAAGCGCCTGCCGTCGATGTACCACCAGTTCAAGGAGCTGGCCGGGGTCGACATCACAAAGGAGCCGATGGAGATCGGCCCGACCTGCCACTACGTGATGGGCGGGGTTGAGGTCGATGCCGATACGCAGGCGTCGATCGTGCCCGGTCTGTACGCGGCGGGCGAGGTCGCAGGCGGTATGCACGGTTCCAACCGGCTCGGCGGCAACTCGCTGTCTGATCTGCTCGTATTCGGCAAAAGGGCTGGCGATGCTGCGGCCGAATACGTGAGCGGTCTCGGTGCCCGGCCGACCGCGCTGCCGGCGGCGGTACAGGAAGCGCAGCGGCAGGACCTCGAGCTGTTCGAGCGGACCGGCGGCGAGAACCCGTACACCCTCCACCAGGAGCTCCAGCAGACCATGAACGACCTCGTCGGCTTGATCCGAACGGCGAGCGAGATTACCGAGGCACTGGACCGAATCGCGGTGCTCGAGGAGCGGGCCGAGCGACTGACCGTGTCCGGCGACCGCCGGTTCAACCCGAGCTGGCACTTGGCCCTCGACCTGCGCAACATGCTCCTGGTTTCGGAATGCATCGCCCGCGCCGCGCTCGAGCGCAAGGAGAGCCGAGGTGGCCATACGCGTGACGACTACCCGCTGGCCGACCCGGAGTGGGGAAAGCTCAACCTCGCGCTCCGGCTCGAGGACAGCAAGCTCACGGTGACACAGCAGCCGCTTCCGGAGATGCCGGACGAGCTCAAGCAGTTTTTCGAGGAGAGGTAATGAGCGTAGTGAGCCCGGCGGGGGGTCCCGCGGAGGGCGCCGCCGGGACGAGGCACTTTCGGGTTTGGCGCGGGTCGGCGGACGGTGGCTCCCTGGTGGACTTTGAGGTCGAGGTCAACGAGGGCGAAGTCGTCCTGGACGTTATCCACCGGCTGCAGGCAACCCAGGCCGGTGATTTGGCCGTCCGGTGGAACTGCAAGGCTGGCAAGTGCGGCTCGTGCTCGGCCGAGATCAACGGCAAGCCGCGCCTGATGTGCATGGCACGGATGGGCGACTTCGAGCCGGGCGAGACGGTTACGGTAGCGCCGCTGCGTACCTTCCCGGTCGTCAAAGACCTCGTCACCGACGTGTCCTTCAACTACGAGAAGGCCAAGGAGATCCCCGCCTTCATGCCAAGGCCGCGGGACCCGGACGGCACCTATCGGATGGCGCAGGTCGATGTGGAGCGGTCGCAGGAGTTCCGCAAGTGCATTGAATGCTTCCTGTGCCAGAACACCTGCCATGTGATCCGAGACCACGAGGAGAACATGCCGACCTTCTCCGGGCCGCGCTTCTTCATCCGGCTCGCAGAGCTCGACATGCACCCGCTCGATACGAACGACCGGAAGCGTCTGGCGCAGGATCAGGCGGGGCTTGGGCTGTGCAACATCACGAAGTGCTGCACGGAGGTCTGCCCAGAGGGAATCAAGATCACCGACAACGGCATCATCCCGATGAAGGAGCGTGTCGTTGACACCCGGTACGACCCGCTGGTCTGGCTCGGTCGCAAGATCCGCCGCCGCCCCACCTAAGCCCCGCCTAGACCCCGCCTAGAGGCGCTGAGCGGCGGGCTGCGGCCTGCAGCGGCTGAGCCGTAGGGTGGCACCGTGCCACCGCGCGTCCTCACCGAGGAGGAGGTCCGGGAAGCCCTCCGAGAGCTACCGGGCTGGAGCGGCGACCCAGAGCGCCTCGAACGCGTGCTCACGGCTTCGGATTTCCCGACCGCGATCCGGCTCGTGACGCTCGTGGCCGACGCCGCCGAGGAGATGAACCACCACCCCGACATGGACATCCGCTGGCGGCGGGTGCGGTTCGTCCTGCGCACGCACGTCTCGAGTGGCGTCACGAAGTACGACACAGAGCTGGCCCACCGCATCGACCAGGCCGCGAAATCAGTCGGTGCCGAATGATGGCGGCTGCCCATCTAGGGCGGATCTTGGACTCGCTAGGCATCTTCGAAAGGAGTTCCCCGGCCCTCAGCATCCGGTAAATCGCCAACCCTCCGCCGAGCCGCCATTGGTCAGGATGTGACCTAGCCGAACCCTCGGTGTCACGAGCGGAGGAGCGTCGGCGAACCTCAGCGCGAGTAGTGCTCGACGACCAGCTTCTCGTCGATGTCGACGGGAACGGCCGGCCGAGGCGGGCGGTGCAGCAACCTGGCGCGCAGCTCCGGCAGCTCTACCTCGAGGTAGGTGGGGGGCGGGCCGGAAGCGTAGGTGCCTTCGGCGGCAATCACGAACGGCAGCAACGATCGCGATGCGTCAGCGACCGCCACGACCTGGCCGGGCCGCACTCGGAAGCTTGGCCGGTCCACCTTCTTGCCGTCCACAGTGAGGTGGCCGTGCGAGACGTACTGCCGCGCCGCATAGATCGACGGCGCGAGCCCGGCCCGGTAGACAACCGAGACCAGCCGACTTTCCAGATCGGCAACCAGCTCGTCGCCGGTCCGACCGGCGTGCCGTTGGGCGGTCGCCAAAGCCCGCCGCAGCTGCTTCTCCGACAGGTCGTACAGGAAGCGCAGCTTCTGCTTCTCGCGCAGCCGGACCTCGTAGTCACCGGCTCGGGATCGGTTCTTCTTCCGTCCGTGCATACCCGGGCCATACGGTCGACGCTCGAAATACCGCGTCGCCTTCGGGGTCAGACTCGCACCAACACGTCGTGACAGCCGAACCTTCGGTCCTGTGTAGCGCATGAAATCACCTCCTTCCCCGGGCGCGTATCCACCGGATCTCTGTAACGCGGCAGGGCATACCGGTAATCCGGCTGAAGCTCGCCGCCAAGGCATCGCTAGGGGTTACGGTCGCGAGCTGGCCGGGTACCCGCGCCACCCAAGGTGGTGGAACTGGCGCAAGCCGGGGAGGCGACGAGATGACTGCCGGCGAGTACGCGCGGATCACCGCCCAGTCCCTCGGTGCCGAGACGGTGGGCGCGGCCGAGCCGCTCGGCACGCGGCAACCGCCGAGCACCGCGCCGACCATTGATCAGTACGGTCGTGACTCGACCGCACTGGCCCGCGACGGCGGTATCGACCCGGTGATCGGCCGCGACGACGAGATCGCTCAGACGATCGAGGTCCTGTCCCGGCGGACCAAGAACAACCCGGTCCTGCTCGGTGAGCCCGGTGTTGGGAAGACTGCGATCGTCGAAGGGCTGGCCCAGCGCGTCGTGGATGGGGACGTCCCGCAAACGCTGCGGAACAGGGGGTCGTACAGGTGGACCTTGCCGGAATGGTGGCGGGCACCAAGCTCCGCCAAGCTCCGCGGCGAGCTCGAAGAACAGCTCAAGAATGTGATGACGAAATCCGGGCCCACGGCGAGGACCTGGTCGTCTTCATTGACGAACTGCATACGGTCGTCGGCGCCGGCGGTGCTGAAGGGGCAATCGACGAGCTGAAGTACGGCGGCAACGTCGAAGCCTCGACCTAGCGGATCGCCCGACCCCGCAGGCTCATCGTCGAGACTGACGATGCCAACAAACGGTGGACCGTTGCATAGAAAATCGGCGTCAAACCGAAGATCGTTGGACCGTCAGGTCGACGAAACAGTGGGTTTTGTCGACCTGACGGTCCAATTATCTTCGTACGAGCTGATCAATTTCGAACTCACGGTCCATCGATGCCACGATCAACGCGTCCGCGGTCGCGATCTCGGGCCGCAGGGACGATTCGACTCTTCACCGCTCGAAGGCTGCCGTCCCCGCGGGGGCGTCAACCCGCGGGGATCTTTGCGTCTTCTCCCGAATCGCTGACCAGAACGATCGGCACGCCGCGCAATGACCTTGCATGGACGCGACAGCTTTGGTGGCCATCGCCGGCATTGGCGGCTCGCTCGCTGCGGCTCCTGATCGACGAGGAGCGCAAGGCGTGATCACGGCAGCGGGAAGCTTTCTAGACGTAGTTCCGACATGGACCTGATCCCTTGGCAATGGGTCCGGTACGGAGGAGCATCATTTAGCGTCTCGGCGCTCGCGACATCGCCAAGGTCATGGACGAAGGTCAGGAGGGGGGAGCCATGAAAAAAGCCGCAAGATGGGTGCTGCTGAGCGTAGGACTCGCCGGAGTGGTCGCGGCAGTGACCATCGCACCTAGCGGGGCCACGCCGCCATCGGGGCTGACGAACGTCCCGTTGGCGCGCGGGACTGACGTGTCACATGGGACCATCCCGCTTCAGTTCGGAACGGACGTCGCCATGGCACAGATCACGGTCGAGCCGGGTGGCTCCTCTGGCTGGCACTCGCATCCGGGAGGCGCGATCATCATCGTCAAGCAGGGTGAACTCACCGTTTACCGAGCGATCGGTAGCCAGTGCCAGATCACCACGTACAGCGCGGGGCAGGCGTTCATCGAGCGACCCGGCGAAGTGGATCAGGTCGTCAATACAGGCACGATCCCATACATCCTTTTCGTCACCTTCCCGCGTGTGCCTCAGGGCGCCTCGCCGAGAATTGACGTGGCGGACCCGGGCACGTGCGCAGGCCTCTGACGGCCTGACCAAGCGCGACCGCTCCTGGCAGGAGTACGCCGCCTGGCACCTCGGCCTTACTAAGGGCCCGCCCGAGGAGACGAAGGCGCGCTACACGTTTGTCTATGGCGACTTCCGCCGTCTGCACCGGATCGGTCTGATCGCCTGCCACTATTGTGCCGCCGAGTGGCGGCACAAGGAGATCGAGCTTGCAGCACACGAGCTCCTGCAGTCCCTCGACCGAAAGAGCGGCGCCTCACGACGCGGCCGCGCCGCACGCCTGGGCCCTCCTAGGGAAGCCTCGGAGCTCGCCACCGGGCGCCGCTTCGACGTGATTGACATCGACGGACCGGACGGTTACCGGTCGCTCGCGGACCTTCGGGAGGCCGGTCTCCTCCCCGAACGCTGAGCGCGGATGAGAAGGCGCCTCGCTCCCTCGCGGTTGGCGTCGGCGGCTAGGAGGGAAAGAGCCTCTAGTGCCCCCTCGGAGACGACTTCGACGGTGCCGTCGGTCACGTTGATGTCGGTGTCATCGTCGATCGCGTGCGCCGGACCTGGGATGCCGGCCGCCCATCTCTCTGCGTTGGCCATGGAGTTGTCCGGCATATCCTCGTGATCCAGGTGCGGAAAGATCGAGAAACCAACCATTCCCAGCGCTCTATCGCCGCCAGTGGGCGGCTGCCAGATGACGAAGTCCTCCCCGATGTTCGGGGTCATCACCAAGCTGCCGGCGCTGAGTGTTGGCTCCTGCGATAGTCGCCCTCGATGGCGGCGCGAGTTCCAGACCCGTTGCGCCGCCGAGGAGCGCCGATGCGCGCGGAGAGTGGCAGATCCGGACGGTCGCCGTGCCCGGCATGGTGCATAGTAATGCGACATCGCAGGCCGACGCGGAGGCGGAACCTGGATCGGCGGAGGACAGGGCACTCCTGACGGCACGCACGTAACCGCCGATATCGCGCGCCTTATTGGCGGGTGACGGCACCGCCCGATGAGCGCAGACATGGGTGATCTGTCGCCGTTCGGTGCTCTGTTTACGCGAACCCGGTCCGCGCTGGTGCCTGGTCGGCTGCGATCGGGCGCGGACACGGCCGGCGACAGGAGCGAGACGGCGGCCGGTTTGGGCTGATAGCCGCACCCACGGCCGGCCCGGCTGGCCAGTCGAGCCGGGCTTACAATGGGTTCACCTGTCGGCGAAGCCGGCTGTCGCCGGGCGCGCTGAGGGGTGGGTCGCTGATGGCTGAGCCGTCTGCGGCGGCCCCGGGTGGGGCCGCCGTCTCCGGGCAGGATGTCCTGCTGGCCACCAAGCTGCACGTGCCCCGCCCGCAGCCGGGTTTCGTACCCCGTCCGCGCCTGGTGGAGGCGCTCGATGAGGGGCTAGCGCGGCGGCTGATCCTGGTGTGTGCCCCGGCCGGGTCCGGCAAGACGGCCCTGCTGGCCGACTGGGCCCCGTCTGGCAACCGGCCGGTGGCCTGGCTGTCGCTGGACGCTGGTGACAACGACCCGGTGCGGTTCTGGCGTCACATGGTGGCCGCGCTGGACCGCGCGCACCCAGGGATCGGGGAGAGAGTCGGCCCGCTGCTCGGGCCGTCGGCGCCGGCATCGTTCGATGGGCTGGTGACGGCGCTGATCAACGAGCTGGCCGCCCAGCCCGGCGACGGCGAGGTGCTGCTGGTCCTCGACGACTACCACCTGATCGACGCCCAGCAGGTGCACGCGTCGCTGGCGTTCCTGCTCGAGCATCTGCCGCCGGGACTGCACCCGGTGCTGGCCAGCCGTTCCGACCCGCCGCTGCCGCTGGCGCGGCTGCGGGCCGGCCGGCAGCTGGCCGAGCTGCGCGCCGCCGACCTGCGGTTCAGCGCAGAGGAGGCGGCGGCGCTACTCCGCGAATCGGCTGGTGCTGACCTGCCCGCCGCGGCGGTGGCGGCGCTGGCGGCCCGCACCGAAGGCTGGGTGGCCGGCCTGCAGCTGGCCGCCCTTTCATTGGCAGGGCAGGCGGATCCCGCCGGGTTCGTGGCAGCGTTCAGCGGCAGCCACCGCTATGTCCTGGACTACCTGGCCGAGGAAGTGCTGGACCGCCAGCAAGAGGAGCTGCGCACCTTCCTGCTGGAAACCTCGGTGCTGGAACGCCTGTCTGGAGGGCTGTGTGATGCGGTCACCGGCCGCACCGATAGCCAGGCGATGCTGGAGCAGGTGGAGCGGGCCGGCCTGTTCCTGGTGCCGCTGGACGAGGTGCGCGGCTGGTGGCGCTACCACCCCCTGTTCGCCAACCTGCTCCGCGCCCGCCTGCAGCAGCAACGGCCCGGCCGGGTTGCGGGCCTTCACCGGGCCGCGGCCGCCTGGTGTGAGGAGGATGGCCTCGCCGACGACGCCGTGCGCCACGCCCTGGCCGCCGCGGAACCGGCCTGGGCGGCGCGGCTGATCGAGCGGCACGCGGATGCGTTTCTCCTGCGCAGCGAGGGCGCGACCCTGCAGCGGTGGCTTGCGGTGCTGCCCGCCGGGCTGGGCGGCTCGCGGCCGCGGCTGCTGCTGGCGCAGGCGCGCCTGGCTCTCCTCAGCCACCGCGTGGAGGCGGCCGAGGTCGCGCTGGATGCCGCCGAGCGCGCGCTGACAGGCGCTCCGGGCGTGGCCGATGAGCCGTTCGAGCCTTCTGTCGGCCGGGCCGCGAGCCACCTGGCCAACGTGCCCGCGGCGATCGCGCTCGGGCGCGCCCTCCTCGCCGTGCTCCATGGCGACGCCGAACGCGCGATCACATTCGGCTGCCGGACCCTTGCCGAGGTCGGCGAGGGCGAGTGGGTGCTGGCATCCCACGCCAACGGGTACCTGGGCGTGGCCGAGTGGTTGCGCGGCCGGCTTGCAGAGGCCGAGCGCGCGCTGTCGTCGAGCATTGCCCAGGGGCGGGCGGCCGGCCAGCCTGCGATGACCGCGTGGGGCTACCAGGACCTCGGCCAGGTCCAGCGGGCCCAGGGCCGCCTGGACACCGCGGCCGGCACCTACCGGCAGGCGCTCGAGGTCGCCGCAGCGACCAGCCGGACTGCCCTGCCCGCCGCGGGCATCGCATACGTGGGCCTGGCCGAGGTGGCCTACCAGCGGAACGAGCTCGACACGGCCCTCCGGCACGTCAGCGAGGGAATCGAGGCGTGCCGCCAGATGAACTTCACCCAGCCGCTGGCCACCGGCCTGGCCACGCTGGCATGGATCCGGCAAGCCCAGGGCGACGCGGCCGGCGCCCGGGAGGCGATGGAAGAGGCCGGACAGGCGGCGCCGGGCTCGGGCGTGGCCGGCCTGCTCCACCCGGTCCCGGCGCAGCGGGCCCGGCTGCAGCTGGCTCAGGGCGACCTTGCCGCGGCCGCCGGCTGGGCACAGCAGTGCGGCCTGGGCCCGGACGACAAGCCGGGTTACCCGCGGGAGCCGGAGTACCTGGTGCTGGCCCGGGTGCTGCTCGCCCAGGACCGCCCCGGCCCGGCACTCGCGCTGCTGGCCCCGCTGCGCGCGGCGGCCGTCGGCCAAGACCGCACGGGCAGCGTCATCGAGATCCAGGCACTGCAGGCGCTCGCATTTGCTGCAGCCGGCGAGGAGACCGCCGCGGTGGACGCCCTAGCCGGGGCGCTCACCCTGGGCTGCCCGCAGGGCTACGTGAGGGTCTTCGCCGACGAAGGACCGCCGATGGCGGCGCTGCTGGGCGGGCTGATCGCAGCTCAGCGGTCCGGCCAGGCCGCCGTCGGCGTCCCGCTCGGTTGCCTGGCCCGGCTCCGGCGGGCGTTCGACGCCGAGCACGCCGGCCAGGCCGCACCGGTGACCGGGTCAACTCCCGCCGCGGTGCTTGGCATTGTCGAGCCGCTGACCTCCCGGGAGCTTGAGGTGCTGGGGCTGCTGGCGGCGGGCAGGCCGAACCAGGCCGTCGCCGGGGAACTCGTGGTCACCCTCGACACCGTCAAGAAGCACGTCAGCCACATCATGAACAAACTCGGCGCGGCCAACCGCACCGAAGCCGTCACCCGGGCCCGGGAACTGGGCCTGATCCCCTAACGGCGTGGCTCGGTCGGCTCCGGCCGCACATTCGTGCCGGGCCTGCCGCGGGATATTCCACCTGGCCCGCACTTTCGCGTGACGCCCGCCAGGCCGGTGCCGCATACCGTCCCTCACAGTGACCCGCACACAACCGCGGCGCGCCCCGAGGAAGCGTACTGAGGTCCCGCCTGGACGCGGTGCAGGACCAGCCGGCCCAACCAACCGGTGCGCCGAAAGGCTAGGAGACCGCCAATGCGCCGGCCCAGCAGAAGGAGAACGAGATGAACGCCAGCAAGACCGCCCAGACGACCCGCCCGCGCCTTCGCCGTCGCAACAAGGTCATCCTCGGGGCGGCGGCCCTGGCTGCCGCCATCGCTGCCGTCGGGTCGTACGCCTACGTCCACTACGTGTCGGTGGTTCGGTACACATCCGGCCACGGCCAGGTGACCGTCGAGTCGAAGGCGGTCGATGGTCACGGCACGGTGCTGGTCACGAACAAGGGGTTCGCGCTGTACACGTTCCCGCTGGATGCAGCCCGTCATGTTACCTGCACCGGCGGCTGCGCGTCCGCCTGGCCACCGCTGAAGCTGCACGCTGGCGAGACGGCTGCGGCCGGCGCCGGGGTGCGCGCGGACCTGCTGGGGACGGCGCCGGATCCGGGCGGCGGCCGCGTCATCACCTACCACGGATGGCCGCTGTACACCTACCTCGGCGATGCATCTCCCGGTCATGCAGCCGGCCAGGGCAAGAACGACGACGGCGGGTACTGGTACGTGATGCGGCCGTCCGGACAGATCGTAGGCCCGTAGCGGCCACAGCGGGGCCGTCGTTCACTACCCCGCAAGACACCAGCAGTTCGTGGTGACGGATTTCGAGCCGGACCAAGTGGTAGCAGTTCGGACCCTTCCGCCCGCACGAGACTTCCAGATGAGGTTCACATTCGAGCCCCATGGCGGCGGCACCAGGCTGACCGGCGACCGGACGCTCGACGCCGGTCTGCCGCGGTGGCTCAAGAGGATCGGCGCATCCAGGGTCAGCTCAGCCGTGCCAGACAACCGAACTCAAAGAATTGCTCGAGACAGGACGAGTTCGCCTCCAAAACCGGCCGTGCCGAAATGGTCGAGCTAAGGGAAGGATCAAGTCATGAAATACCGACATGTGGTGGTTCGTCGCACTGGGGGGCCCGAGGTTCTGCAGATCGCCGAGGATGAGCTGCCTGCTCCAACCAGCGGGCAGGTACTGGTCAAGATCCTGGCTGCCGACGTGGGGTTCTCCGATGTGAACATCAGGCGCGGGCGCTATCCGGGCGGTCCCCGGCCGCCTTTCACTCCCGGTTACGCCATTGTCGGCGTCGTGGAGCAATTGGGCCCCAACGCCTCGGGACTGGAGGCCGGGCAGGCTGTCGCGGCCCTTACCCTCTACGGGGGCTACAGCCAGTACATCGTCCTGCCGGTGCAGGAGTTGCATCCCGTGCCCGCGGGCGTCGATCCCGGCGAGGCGGTAACACTCGTGCTCAACTACGTCGCCGCCCACCAGATGCTCCACCGCGTCGCACATGTTGCAGAGGGTCAGCGGATCCTGGTGCACGGGGCAGCCGGTGGCATGGGTACCGCCTTCCTCGAACTGGGACACCTCGCCGGGCTAAAGATGTACGGCACGGCCTCCAAGCCCAAACACGGTCTCGTGCAACGCCTGGGGGCCACCCCCATCGACTATCGCGCCGAGGACTTCGTCGAACGCATCGCAACCCTCACCGGGGGTGCCGGCGTGGACGCGGCTTTTGACCCGATGGGGTCAACACATCTCAAGCGCTCGGCCAGGGCGGTACGCAAAGGCGGGACCGTCGTAGCCTACGGCTATTATGAAGCGGCCAAGCGGGGCAGTAATCCCGTCCTGGACGGCCTGTCGCAATATGTCCGGCTGTGGCTGTGGTCATTGCCACCACAGCGGAAGCACGCCGCGTTCTATGACACGCGGCCGACGAAGAAGAAGCACCCTGACTGGTACCGGGACGATCTCGCGCGCCTTTTCGCCTTGCTCGCCGCCGGTGAACTCAAACCGATTATCGCGGCGCGCCTGCCGCTGGAGGAGGTGGTCACAGCCCACCAGAGAGTTGAGCGTGCAGATGTGCAGGGCAGGCTGATACTGATCCCGAACCCATGACGGATCGCGTGGAGGCTGGCGTCCGTGCGGCGGGAAATAAGGCGGCCGAGCGGCGGGCAGCGGCCGAGCGAACCTGGTGCCTTGGACCCGCGCAGTCCCCGAAACCGCGAGCGGACGCAGGATTATCAACGCCAGGCACGTCATCTGCTCATGGAATTTGGACCCGATCGGCGTGCCCGACACGCCGGAGGCAGCCGGCGAATACGACTGCATGATCGGTCCACTACCGCACGCACCGCGGCAGTAGCGTGCGTCTCCGACCAACGCGCAAAGGCGGCATAGAAAGACGTTCTGCGTGTCGGTTCGAGGTGTAGGAACGTCCTCCTGATGCGCTTGTCGGGGCCTGGTGTCCCAGCGCAGGAGGAGGACGTTCATGGGCAACGCTAGCGGCGTATCTCGAGGGGATCGCAACCGCAACGCTCGACTGGCCAGGTTGCGGGCGCTTGTGCCAACGCAGAACGCGATCGTCGGGATCGATTTGGCCGACCGCAAGCAGACGGTGGTGGTCTGTGACCACGACTCGCGGGTACTGGCCCGGACGTTCCGCTGCCGGGCCTGGGAGCTCGGTATCGCGTTGGACTGGGCCGCCGCCCGGGCGGTGGCGACGGGTTTCGCTGGGGTGACGGTGGCGTGTGAGCCGACCGGGCACCGCCGGCGTGTCCTCGGGCAGCTGGCGGCGCGGTCCCGACCGCACGGGCGCTGGTCAAACACGCCGGCCTAGCCCGCGGGAGAACCCAATCCGGCGCGTTCACCGGCCGCACCAAGCTCACCGGCCAAGGCCGACCCGGGCTTCGGCTGAGCCTGCCCTCCGCGGCATTGAGACACACCGTGATCTCGACGCTCATCATGGGCAGCCCCGCCCGTCGTCTCACCAACCCGATCACACG
>JBKOZJ010000043.1:0-76900 GCA_046725875.1 Actinomycetota bacterium | reverse complement strand
GATGCGACTCCGGGACGGGAGCCTGCCCCTCGGCGTGACAATTGCCGGCCCCTCTATAGAGGTCGTGCGTGCACATCCCCACTATGTCGACCGAGTGCATGCGCGTGGACACGCGGCGTATGTCTGGACCGTCAACCGAGTTCTCGATCTTCACCTGTGCGCCCGGATCGGCGTCGATGGGATCATCACCGACCGGCCCCGGCGCACCCTCGAGCAACTAGGTCGTTGATCTTTAAATTCAGTGGCGGCGCGCCTCCGACCTGCTGTAACGCGACGAAACCGTGACCGACCTCCGCTGACGGCCGCTGTTTCCTTCGGTACTTCACCGGGAATTTCCCCAGAGTCGACGGAACTGGGGGGCCGGCTGGATGCGACCAAAGGAGGCGCACCTTTTGGCGACAGCCACCCGGCGGGCAACGACGACCGCCACCCTCCACTTCGCGCATGCCACGGCCAGTGTGAGGTCGGCGCGGAGGCGGTTGGCCAACGATCTCGAGAAGCGTGGAGTCCCGAAAGAGATCGTCAACGACGCCGTCCTCGTACTCTCCGAGGTCCTGAGCAACGCGGTGCGGCATGCGCGCCCGCTGGGCTCGGGGAAGGTCAAGGTTGCCTGGGACGTGCGCGCCGGCGCGGTCGAGATCGAAGTTACCGACGGGGGCGGCGCCACCCATCCCTATCCGGCACAGCCCTCTCTCTCATCGCTCGGTGGTCGCGGCCTCGGCATCGTGACGACGCTGACATCTGACTGGGGGGTCAAGACCGAGTCCGGGGAGTCCACGGTGTGGGCTGTGCTTCCTTTCGAGGGAAGTCACCGGGCGGCCTAGACCAAGGCGGCAGCGCTCTCTCCTTTAGTGCCGGCGGCTCCCATCGTTCGCGGATGCCGTTCTTGGCGACGGGTAGTGTCGCTGGGACGCATTCGCCGGGCATCGGGGCCAAGATCCCCGGTGCTCCCGGCCCACCATCCGTTGGGAGGGAACGTCATGGGTAAGCAGGCTCGGCTGCGGGCGGCGCGAGCCTCCGCCTTGGCGCGAACGTCCGGTGAGATCCCGGCCGTGGCCAGCCGTCAGCCCTGCCCGTGCGGATCGGGGCTGAAATACAAGGACTGCCACGGCCGAACGGCATCCAGAGCGCGACCGGTCGGCCGCCCGTTCGAGGGACTCGCGTCCGAGGGGGATTGGATCGCCATCCGCGAGTTCGTTCCTGCCGCGACCGCACCGCTGACCCTGACCGGGGAGTACGCCGATGAGCGGGCGACGGTCTGTACCGTTCTTCCGGGCGCGTATCCGGCCCTGCGCCGGGACGACGGCTCCGTGCTCGTGGCGATGCAGACCCAATCCGCCGGGGACGACCCGAGCAAAGAGGTCGCTCGCGCATTGGTCGCGGCTATCTCGGCCGATCCCGGAACGCCGGTCGACGCGGTGCCGGGGGATGTGCCGGATGTGCGCCTGCAAGAGGTACTCGACCCGGGCGTGCCCCTCGACGTGACCGTGCACGAAGGGTTCGACTTCTGGGTCGATAGCGACACCGCGGGCTCCGGCGACATCGCCGACGCACTCGAGCGCGCCAACGCCGCCGTAGTACCGACCAGGCGTCTCTCGTCGGTCGATGCGGCCTATTGGTGCGCCGTTCGCGACCGCAACCACCTGCGCTGGGTCATGCCGTACCCGGAACGGGAAACGATCGACGCGCTGGCCCGGCTCCACGCGGCCGGCGAATCCAGCCTCGGCGTCGGAACCCGCTTCGTCGGCTCATTCCGGGCGTACGGTCTCCTGGTCCCGGTGTGGGACCTGCCTCAGGATCGTGCCGCGGACGGGGTCGAGGAGCCGGCCGCAGCCTTCGCGAAGCGCCTCGGCGACGCGCTGGCGGTCACCGACCCGCTCACGGCCCCCGAGCGGCGAGCCCGCGACGGGCTCCTCAACCGCCAGCTGACCATCCGCTAGAGACGGCACGAAATCTTCCCGCCGCACTGGGCGTAGGCGCCCTTGCCTGCGGCCGCGAGCGGGGCGTTGGCGCCGTTGCCCCGGCCAGCCGATGGGCGCCGGCGCCGTTGCCTGTCGGACGAGCTGGGCATTGGCTGTTTGCAGGTTTCCGATGTTGACGATCCAGTCAACTAGGGATTGCGCCGTCTCCGGGTCTCTCTGCTAAAGTTTCCGAAGCCTGAGCGCTTCTGTATCCCCCGTCAGAAGCGCTCGGGCATTTCTTTACTCGGCGACCGCGTTGAGCGGCTCGCGAACGATCGGGGATGACATGCATCTCGGCCCGCCGCGGCCGCTGCCGAGCTCACTCCCGGGGATCGGGATGACCTCGATATTTGCGTCCTCGAGGCGCGCGTTTGTCTCGACGTTCCGCTCATATGCGACACAGAGGCGCGGCTCGATGGCCAGCGTGTTGTTGCCGTCGTCCCATTGCTCCCGCTCGGCGGTGATCGGGTCGAGTCCGGTGTCGATGATCCGCAGCGTGTCCAGGCCCATCGCCTTGGCCGCGGCGACGAGGAACGGCTCGGGCCCGGCGACCCGGAGGGCCTCGACGTCGTCGGCACGATGTCCCCCGTTCGCGGTGATGGTGTACGCGGCGAGCTCGTCGGCCACATTCGGATACATCACGACCGCATCCCGGTCGATCATGGTGCAGACGGTGTCCAGGTGCATGGTCGCGCGGTGCTGCGCGATCGGCACAGCCAGAACCGTGTGTACGAGCCCGGCCGCCAATGCCCGCCGGGCGACCCGTTCGACGCCGGCCGGCGTCGTCCGTTCGCCTGTACCGACGGCGATCACGCCCGGGCCGAGTAGCAGTACATCGCCGCCTTCGAGCGGCTCGAGTCCGGCCTCGTACACGACCCGAGTGCCGACGAACAGTGGGTGGAAGCGGTAGATCGCCTCGGTCAACGTGCTTTCCCGGATCCGGGCCGGCATCGCCAGACTGGTGATCGCGACCTGGTCCTTGATCCATACGCTCGAGTCCCGGGTGAACAGCAGGTTCGGCAGCGGGTCGACGATGAAGTCATGGGGGTCCATCAGTTCGTAAACAAGGCCCCGTCCGCCGTGCAGCTCCTCATGGGCCAACCCGGCGACGAGGACGAGCGCCAAGTCGTCTGGATGCAGCCCGTCGAGATATGCGGCGACTTCGGCGCGCAACGTCTCGCCTAGGCGGGGCTCGACGAGCACAGAGCCGATCGCCAGCTCGCGCGCCGCGGGGACTTGAAGCGTCTCTGCGAGCAGGTCGGCAAGGTAGAGAACCTCCACGCCGTGGTCGCGGAGCACCTGCGCGAAGGCGTCGTGCTCCTCTTGCGCGCGGCCGACCCAGGGGATGCCGTCGAAGAGAAGTTTGTCGTTGTTCCTCGGCGTCAGGCGCTTGAGCTCAGGTCCAGGCCGGTGCAGCAGCACCGTGCGGAGCCGGCCGACCTCGCTGTCGGCCCCATGGGGTCGCGGCGTCATGCCCCGAGGGTACGCAGCACCCAGGGATCTATGCCGCTGCGGTTTCGGGTCGGGTGGTCATCTCCGCTCCGAGGACACGACGAGCATGACACCAAAGACGATGACAGCGCCGCCGGCCAGGATCGCGGCGGTGATCGGCTCGCTCAGGATGAGTGCCCCGAGCAGGACGGCGATCACCGGATTGACGTAGGCGTACGTCGCGACCAGTGAGATCGGTGCGTGGTGCAGCAGCCAGACGTAAGCACTGAAGGCGGCCACCGAGCCCATGAGTATGAGGTAGATCAGTGCCAGCCACGACCGTCCGCTGATCGCGCCCAGCTCCAGGTCGCTGGTCTCCCCCGCCACCAGTCCGGCGAGGACGAGCACGAGGCCGCCGGCCAGCATCTCGTAGAACGTCGCTACGAACGGGTTCGCCGGCATCCGCGCTCGACCGGCGATTATCGAGCCGCTGGACCAGGCGAGGGTGGCCCCGATGATCAGCGCGATTCCGCCCGCCGTCGTCGTCTCGCCGTTCCGGCCTGGCAGGACGAGGATGGCCAAGCCCGCAAAGCCGACCAGCACGCCGAAGACCGTCCGACGGGTCGGCCGGTCGCCGGTGCTTGCCCGCAGCACAACCACCCACAGCGGTACGATCGCGACCAGGAGTGCGGCGATCCCCGACGCGACAGTCTTCTCCCCGAGGACTACGCCGCCGTTCCCGCCGACCAGTAGCAGGACTCCCACGACCGCCGCCGTCGCGAGCCGCCGGCCCTCCACGCGGAAGATGCCTGCACCGCCACGGGCCATGAGGATGAGCCCGACAATGCTGGCTGCCACGAGAAACCGCACTCCGGCAAAGAGCAGTGGCGGCATGGTCTCGACGGCCACTCGGATCGCGAGATAAGTCGATCCCCAGACGACGTAGACCGTCCCCAGTGCGATCCAGAGCAATCCGCCCCGGGATTGGACCGCCGTACGGAGGGCGAGGGCGGCACCTGTCATGAGTAAATCCTCCCGTTACTCATGACGCCGGGCAACGTATATCCCTGCCATCGCCAGCCGCTCTCCTGCCAACATCAGCGGGCGGCGGCCGGTTATTCAAGCGGGCTCCGGGGGGCGCGGCTCGCGCGCGCCGGCCTACGGCGAACGATTTACGCAGGTGCCGACGTCTTCTGGGCAGATCGCAGTTCCGGCGTGCTGGCGGGCCGTACACTCCCGTCGTGCCCGCCGCGCCCCCGCCGGTCTGGGGAGCGGGCAGCGATCGAGGCAAGGAGGCCGAGCAGGCATGGGTGTGCGTATTGCACGGCGACGGCGTGGCGAGGCGTTTATCGTCGCCACGCTGGCCCTGCTCGTGCTGGCCCTTGCAGCACTGGTAGCACTGTCAGTCCGCAGCCGAGCAACCGACGAACCCCGGATGACCGACGTCGTCGAGATCAGTGATCAAGGTCGCTCGCCGGTCGATCCCTTCGCGGACGATTCGAGCCCGTCGACTGATGGCGAGGCGACTCCGTCCCGTACCCAATGATCATCCGGCCCGTCCCCGATCGCCCAGATTGGGCAGCTCGGCTGTACCGTGACTAATGTCGCCTGTCGCGACCCCGCCCGAGCAGGGTTACCGGCGCCGCAAGCCCGGCACACGCTCGACCTACCCGGTGCGCATCACCCCCGCGCCCCGGGGCCTCCAGCCCGGCGAGCCCGACACCCATGGGACCGCCAGAGAGCACTTAGGGAGTGCCCGTGACAGACCGCTCAGCCCGGCGCCGCCTGCCGGATCCGACCACGGCGCCCAGCGCAGCGAATGATATGGAGGCTTCGTTCGGCGCGTTGGCGCCTGCCCCGGAGCCCGACCTCGTCCAGCTGCTCACGCCTGAGGGTGAGCGCGTCGACCATCCCGACTACTCGGTCGAGCTGACCGTCGAGGAGTATCGCGGGTTCTACCGCGACCTGGTTCTCGTCCGCCGCATCGACGCCGAGGCGATCTCGTTGCAGCGCCAGGGCGAGCTGGGCATCTGGGCCTCGCTACTCGGTCAGGAGGCCGCACAGATCGGCTCGGGCCGGGCGCTGGAGAAGGACGACTATGTCTTCCCCACCTACCGCGAGCACGCCGTCGCGTGGTGCCGCGATGTCGACCCGCTGAACCTGCTCGGCCTCTTCCGGGGGGTCAACCACGGCGGCTGGGATCCGGACGCGAAGAACTTCCATCTCTACACGATCGTCATCGGTGCGCAGACCCTGCACGCCACCGGTTATGCCATGGGCGTGCAGCGCGACGGCGCCGAGTCCGCGGTGATCGCATACTTCGGGGACGGGGCGATCAGCCAGGGCGACGTGAACGAGTCCTTCATCTGGGCCTCGGTCTACAACGCGCCGGTCGTGTTCTTCTGCCAGAACAACCAGTGGGCCATCTCGGAGCCGGTCGAGCGGCAGTCCCGCATCCCTCTTTACCAGCGGGCCCGCGGCTTTGGCTTCCCGGGCATCCGGGTCGACGGAAACGACGTGCTCGCGGTGTACGCGGTGACCAAAGCCGCGCTGCAGAGTGCCCGGGAGGGCAGCGGGCCAACCCTTATCGAGGCGTACACCTACCGCATGGGCGCGCACACCACCACGGACGACCCCACCCGGTACCGGATCGCCGAGGAGGTCGAGGCCTGGAAGCTGAAGGATCCGATCGCGCGCTTCCGCCGCTTCCTCGAGCAGAACGGCCACGCCGACCAGGCGTACTTCGCCTCGGTCGACGAAGAGAGCGACAAGATCGCCGCGCACGTGCGGAACGGCTGCCGGGACATGCCGGACCCGGCCCCGCTGGCCCTGTTCGACGAGGTGTACGCCGAGCCACATGCACTACTGGCCGAAGAACGGGAACAGTACGCCGCTTACCTGGACTCGTTCGTGGACGCAGGGAGCGGCGGGCCCGGCGGCTCCGGCCGGACGGAGGGCTGAGCGATGACCTCGATCACACTCGTCAAGGGCCTCAACATGGGGCTTCGCAAGGCCCTCGAGAACGACCCGAAGGTCCTCATCATGGGCGAAGACGTCGGCAAGCACGGCGGTGTCTTCCGGGTGACCGACGGGCTGCAGAAAGACTTCGGCGATGATCGGGTCATCGATACACCCCTGGCCGAGTCGGGGATCGTCGGCACGGCCATCGGCCTGGCCCTGCGCGGCTACCGGCCAGTTTGCGAGATCCAGTTCGACGGTTTCGTCTTCCCAGGATTCGACCAGATCGTGTCGCAGCTTGCGAAGATGCGGTACCGGTCGGCCGGACACGTCAAAGTGCCGGTCACCATTCGCATTCCCTTCGGGGGGCACATCGGCGCGGTCGAGCACCACAGCGAGTCCCCCGAGGCCTACTTCATGCACACCGCCGGCCTGCGAGTCGTGGCGTGCTCGAACCCGGTGGATGCGTACTGGATGATCCAGCAGGCCGTTGCCTCGGATGACCCGGTCATCTTCTTCGAGCCGAAGGGCCGCTACTGGGAGAAGGCCGAGCTCGACGAGGCCGCGAGCCCGGACCCGCTCCACACGGCCCGGGTTATACGGCCCGGGAACGACGCAACGGTCGTCACGTATGGGCCGACGGTGAAGGTATGCCTCGACGCGGCCGCAGCCGCCGAAGAGGAGGGGCGCAGTCTCGAGGTAATCGACCTGCGGTCCCTCTCGCCGCTGGACATCGACACGGTCTGTGCATCTGTGGAGCGGACCGGTCGTTTGATCGTCGTGCACGAGGCGCCGGTCTTCGGCAGCAGCGGCGCCGAGATCGCGGCCCGGGTCACCGAGCGCTGCTTCTACACGCTCGAGGCGCCGGTGTTGCGGGTCGGGGGCTTCTCCACCCCGTACCCGCCGTCCCGGCTCGAGGACGACTACCTGCCCGACCTCGACCGGGTGCTCGAAGCGGTCGATCGTGCCCTGGCGTTTTGAGCGACTTCGGTTTCGCACGAAGGAGTGTTCGGACTCGTGGCTGAGCTCAAGCAGTTCAAGCTTCCCGACGTGGGCGAGGGTCTTACCGAGGCGGAGATTCTCACCTGGCACGTTAAGCCCGGCGACCCGGTGCAGGTCAACCAGATCGTCGTGGAGATCGAGACCGCGAAGTCCGCGGTCGAGCTCCCATCCCCGTACGAGGGTGTGGTGACCGAGCTGCACGCCGGCGAGGGCGAGATGGTCAACGTCGGCACCCCGATCATCACGGTTGACGTGTCGCCCGGCGGGGAGGCCGGGCCGGCTGAGCCGGCTGCACCACTCGCCGCCGCACCGGAGACGGAGCGGGCCACGGGCGAAGATATGGTTCCGCCGATACCGTCCGGCGAGGAGCCGTCCGAGCCGGGGCTTGAGGGCGGCCCCGCCCCCGGCGCCCGTACTCCTGTCCTTGTCGGCTACGGTCCGCGCACGACATCGGCCAAGCGGCGGCCGCGCAAGCCTGGCGCGGCAGGGCCACCCGCCGGCCCGGGCGCCGACGCTGGCGCTCCGACCCGGCCCGCTGGTCCTGCGGGCGCGACGCCGTCTGCTGGTGCACCGGCCGCCCCGGCTGCTGCCTCGGCCGCCGCACCGGCAACGGCCTCGACTGCACCGGCGGCCGTGCCTCGCCAGGCCGAGCGGGAAGCCGGACCCGAGCCGTCGGGTCCGGTACTCGCGAAGCCGCCGGTACGCAAGCTCGCCAAGGACCTGGGGATCGACCTGCGCCGTCTCACGCCGACCGGACCCAACGGCACGGTGACCCGGCAGGACGTCGAGGCCGCCAGCGCGGGCGAGGTGTCACAGGAAGCTGCGCCGGCGGTGGGTGTGCCGCGCCCATCGTTCGTACCGACCGATCTCACCCAGGCCTACGAGTTCGACCCGGTCTCGCGGGAGTACCGCTATCCGATCCGCTCGGTGCGGCGGACCACGGCGGCCGCGGTGGTGCAGAGTGCCTTCACGGCACCGCACGTGACGGAGTTCCTCACCGTCGACGTGACCAGGACCATGGACCTCGTCGTCCGCCTGTTGGAAAGCCGGGAGTTCGCCGGCATCAAGCTGAGCCCGCTTGCCGTGCTTGCGAAGGCACTGCTGATCGCCGTACGCCGCAACCCGGACATCAACTCAACATGGGACGAGGAGCGGCAGGAGATCGCGGTTAGGGGATATGTGAACCTCGGCATTGCCGCCGCCACCCCGCGCGGGCTGATGGTCCCGAACATCAAGGACGCGCACTCGCTGACGCTGCCGCAGCTCGCTCAGGCCATCAACATGCTGGCCGCGACCGCGCGCGAGGGCAAGACGCCGCCGTCCGACCTGACCGGAGGCACTATCACGATCACCAATGTTGGTGTCTTCGGCATCGATACCGGAACGCCGATCCTCAACCCAGGCGAGGCCGCGATCCTCGCGTTCGGTGCGGCGCGTGACCTGCCTTGGGTATACGAGGGCCAGCTAGCGATCCGTAAGGTGACGACGCTGTCCGTATCCTTCGACCACCGGCTGGTCGACGGCGAGCTCGGCTCGAAGTTCCTCGCTGACATCGGCACCATTCTTGAGAACCCTGACATGGCCCTGGTCTGGGGATAGCGCTGCGATTCAGCAGGCCCCGGATCTGAGTTGCCAGAAGAAGCTGCTTGGTCGTCTAGCTGTCAGCGAGTGCGGTCGCTATGGCGACCGCGAGGTCTGACAAGTCGCTGGTTCGACAGGCTTCGCCGCTCGCGCTCCGCCGCCCTACCCCTGAGGGTCGAAGCGTGATCTTCTGCTTCGGCGCCGGTATGGACATGCCCGAGTCGGTCGTCAAGCCTGCATCGGCGAGAATGTCGGCATGCGCATTGCAGTTGTCGGGCTCGATGTCGATATGGAACTGCCGCACGAGGCTCGGGTGAGCCGGGCGGCTGGACTCGTGCGGCAGCAGCGGGGGGCTGATCTTGTCGTGCTGCCCGAACTCTGGGCACATGGTGCCTTCGCGTACGACAGCTGGGCGGCTTCGGCGGAGCCGCTGGACGGGCCGACCGTTACGGCGATGGCCGAGGTTGCTGCCGACATCGATGCACATGTCCTTGCAGGCAGCGTGATCGAGCGGGCCGACGACGGCGTGCTGTACAACACCGCGGTTCTGCTGGATCCCGCCGGCGCTCTCGTTGCGTCGTACCGCAAGATCCATAGATTCGGCTTCGGGCACGGCGAGGCTACCGCCCTCGGGCGCGGCGACGAGGTCGTCACCGGCAAGGTGGGCGACGCGGTTCTGGGCATCGCGATCTGTTACGACCTGCGCTTCCCGGAGCTGTTCCGGGCCCTGGTCGATGCTGGCGCCACACTCCTTGCGCTGCCCTCGTCTTGGCCGGACAAGCGGATCGAGCACTGGCGGGTCTTGTCTAAGGCGCGGGCGATCGAGTCGCAGGCCTACGTGTTCGCGTGCAACGCGGTCGGCTCGCACTCGGGCTACACGCTGGGCGGCTACTGCGCGGTCATCGATCCTTGGGGCCAAGTGCTCGCCGAGTCGGGCGCGACCGAGGAATCCCTTGTCCTGGACATAGACCCTGGCTATGTGCTGAAGACGCGGGAAACGTTCCCCGTCCTCCCCGACCGCGTCCTCTGAGCTTGCCTATGGCATGACCGGATGATTCTCGTTGCGGTCGGCGTAGTCGCCCCTCAGGCCAGCTCAGCGCCGAGGCCACATCGGTCGTCCGGGTCTCGATATCGTCGGAGGATGCCGGGGACCCGACGGAGGCAGCTCGCATACTCGGAGCGCCAGGCCCTCATGCTCGATGAGACCAGCCGTCGCCCGAAGGCGGCGAAGATCGCGAGTGTTGTCCAGCAGTTCCTTGGCGTCCCGACGCTGGAGGGCCGCACGGTCGTGGATGTGGGCTGTTCCGGCGGCATTATCGCCAGCGAGCTCCACTCGCGCGGCGCTCGGGTGGTCGGCATCGACATCGACGTTCCCGGGCTGGCCAAGGCGCAAGCCGAGTACGGGGGGAAGGTTGGTTTCCTTTGCGGCGACTCCGAGCGCATGCCGTTTGCCGACGGCTCGGTGGACGTGCTGGTGTGCAATCACGTGTACGAGCATGTGGTGGATCCGGAGCGGCTGTTCGCGGAGCTTCGACGCGTCGTAAGGCCCAGCGGCGTGATCTATCTCGGCTTGGGGAACAGGCTCGGTGTCATCGAGCCGCACTATCGGCTGCCGTTCCTGTCGTGGCTTCCGAGATCGCTGGCGCACCGGTATGTGCGGGCAACGGGTCGGGCTGACCACTATCACGAGGCGTTCAAAACCCGGCTCGGCCTCAAAAAGCTATGTGCTGGACTCTGTGTTTGGGATTACACCTACGCCGTGCTGGGGGATCCGACGCGGTTCGCCGCGAGCGACGTCGTACCGGAACTGGCTACGAGGATTCCGCAACGCGTCCTTAGATTGGCGCTCCCGCTCCTCCCCACGTACATCTGGGTCGCAACCCCGAGGCCGTCACATCCCGCTGGAGCGGCGACGAGGTTCTCTCCACACCTCGTCGCTCAGGCTTCGAGTCTGGCAGCGGAGAACAGCGCAGCGACGTAGGCCTGCCATTTCGGCGTCGGGTCGACCGTCGGCACGCCGGCGCGCAGCTTGTCAGCCATTCCGTTGCGGTAGAACGCGCACAACGCCTCGGCCAGCGAGTTGGCGTCGCCGGGCTCGCAGAGAAGCCCATCGACGCCGTCGCGGATATCGGCCTCGGCCGTCCCCACCCGAGTCGCAATGACCGGGCAGCCATGCTCGAACGCGAGGTATGCGTTGAACGACGCCGTGCCGGCGCGGTATGGCAACACGAGGGCGTCCACGTCTGCGAATAGGCCGGGAACCTCGGCGGCATCCACGTAGCCTGGCCGCAGTTCGACGCGGTCAGTGAGGCCGAGGTTCGTGACCAGCTGACGGGTGGTGGGCTCCGCACCTCCCCAGAATTCGCCCGACACCAGTAGGTCGATGCGCTCGGGGCAGCGCGCCAGCGCCCGCAGGAGGATGTCCAGGCCCTTATATGGCCGCACCATCCCGAAGAAAAGCAGGCGGCGATGGACCGTCCCCTCGCCCGGCATCCGATCGACGCCTCGACGTGCAACGAGTATCGGCGCCATCGGCTGCGTGACCACCGGCCTGTTGGTCAGCTCTCGCGCCTGCGCCTGCTCGGCATCGGAGTGCACCAGGACGCCGTCGACCCCCATCAGCACGCTGCGCATCAGGAAGCGGTCGACCGGGCGCCGCTCGTGCGGCACCACGTTGTGACACTGCGCTACCACTGGTGGCCGGTTGCGCCCAAGGCCGACGAGGACTCCGCGATACGCCGGCATCTGGATGGGCGTCCCGACAACGAGCACGACGAGATCAGCACCTCGAAGACGCCTACCGACCCGGTACCAGGTGCCGGGCCGCCGCCAGCTCAGCGCTCTCTTGACGCGCGGGAACGGGGTCAGCTCGGGAGTTGTGATGGTCAGCTGCCCAGGATAGAGGAGCCGCGGGTACTGGTGGGACCAGGACTCGATGACGACCGCGTGCCCAGCCCCTGACATCTGGTGAGCGAGCTCGGTTGTGTACTGGGCGATCCCACCTTTGTATGGGTAGGTCGGACCCACCAGCGCTATGCGCACGGTCGTGTCTCGTGTACGGGAACGTCCCGGACGGTCTCGCTCATCCAGCCTCCACAGACCTCTTCTCCGCCTCGAGGTCGGCGTCCACCATCATCTCGATCAGCTCCTTGAAGCGGACGCGCGGCTTCCAGCCGAGCCGGGTTCGCGCCTTGGAGGCATCGCCGACGAGGAGGTCGACCTCGGCGGGCCGGAAAAACCGGGGATCTTGTACGACGAGGTCCGACCAGTCGGTGATCCCCGCCCGGGCGAAGGCCACATCAAGAAGGTCGCGGATGGAGTGCGTTTCGCCGGTCGCTATGACGTAGTCGTCGGGCTCGTCTTGTTGGAGCATCATCCACATCGCCTCGACATAGTCGCCGGCGAAGCCCCAGTCGCGCCGCGCGTCGAAGTTTCCCAGGGTCAGCTTCTCCTGTAGGCCGAGGACGATACGCGGAATCCCGCTGGTGACCTTGCGGGTGACGAACTCGTAGCCCCGGCGGGGACTCTCGTGGTTGAAGAGGATCCCCGAACACGCGAACGCGCCGTAGGACTCGCGGTAGTTGACGGTCATGTAGTGACCGAAGGTCTTGGCAACCCCATAGGGGGAGCGCGGGTGGAAGGGCGTGGTCTCGGACTGCGGGGTCTCGCGTACCTTTCCGAACATCTCCGAGCTCGACGCTTGGTAGAAGCGAACCTTCCCCATGTCGTTCTGGGTGTGGATGCGGATCGCTTCGAGTATGCGAAGGACGCCCATTCCGGTGATCTCACCTGTCAGCTCGGCTTGCTTCCAAGACAAGCCGACAAAGCTGATCGCGCCGAGGTTGTAGACCTCGTCCGGTTGAGCGATCTCCATCGCACCGATGAGGCTCGCCAGGTCACGGAGGTCACCCTCGATGAGCTGGATGGACGGGATGATCCGCTCCACGGTGCCGATCTTCGGGTTCCCCTGTCCGCGCACCAGCCCGAAGACTTCGTAGCCCTTTGCGGCAAGGAGCTCACCGAGATAGAGGCCATCCTGGCCCGTGATCCCGGTGATGAGCGCGCGGGGCATGAGGTGCCACCTCCGTTCGGGCGGTCCGGCACTGCCGGACAATTCGACGTCCGCGCGAGAGCGTACGACCAGGTCGGCAAGGAGTGCGCCTCGCCCTCGCCGGACGGCAAATCGAAGCTCGCGTCGTCGGTAAGGCAGGCGCATGCTAAGGCTAAGGCGACCTGGGCCAGTCGATCAGAACATAGCTTCCGAACCAAGCCGAGGCTATCGCTGCCACCGTGAACCCCGCGATCACAACAGCCGGCCGTAGCCTGCACAGCATCAACGCCAACGGCAGGAGAACGGGAAAAGCGGGCATCATGAGTCTCGCCTTGGCGTGGTAGTACTGCGCGGAGACGACGACCAGCAGGACGGTTGCTGCAGCATAGACAATCAATGGCCAAGGGATCGGGCCTCGGCGGACAACCATCGCCAGGGTCAGGAGCACAGTCGCGACGACCACTGCGGTCACAACACTGAGAACCAGGCTGGGATCAACCAGCACGGCGTGTTTCAGGGCGTGGACGGTATATCGTCCACCGTCCATGAACGAGTGCCATTTTTCACGCTGCAGGTAGAACCAGCCGTCGGCCCGCCCCGCGACGAGGGCGACCCAGCCCCAATACGCGATAAGCCCGATCGGCGCCAGCCCAGCGGCGATCAATGGTCGAATCCAGCCATCGGACCGGCCGCGTATGATCGCTGCGGCCGACGCAAGAACCACGCTCGCTACCAGGGCCACTGCCGTGGGCCGGACCAACCCGCTGACGGCAGCGAGCATCCCTGCGATGATCCACCTGGCTGTGAGCAATGCGTATAGCGACCACGCAGCTGCAGCCACGAAGGTCGTTTCCGAGTAGGCCATCGACTGTACGACTGCCTGCGGGAGGCACCCCCACGCGACGGCAAGGATGACACCCGCTCGGCGACCGCCGACGAGATCGCCAATGGCGAATATCCCCCATGCCGCGACCAGTCCGGCCGCGAGTGCGACGACGACGGCGGCGTACTGCGACGGCATTCCGGTCAGGCTCGCGAGCCTGATCAGCCACGGATAGAGAGGATGGAAGGCATAACTGAGCGCGAGCCCTCCATCCGCTGCGTGGTGAAGTGACGCGTCGTAGCCATGATCGGCGATCTCGAGATACCAGACCCCATCCTTCTTGGTCAACAGCGAGATTATTGGCACGTCTGCGGCTCGCGCCCTGAACCAAAGCACGGACAGACCAGCCAGGCGCACCAGGGCGTAGCCAGCAAGCGCGGGCCACGCCCACCGAAGGGATTCCCGAAGCCGAGAAAGAAGCTCGTCCAGCCAGGGGGTTCCTGCCCACCGTCGCCACGGCAGCGACGTCTTCGATCTTGGTAGCGCATCCGCTGGAGCGCTGGCTTGGGATGCAGGCCGTGTCATCGCCAAGATTCCGTGGGGTTCACAACACGTCGCCTATGTCCTGTACGGATGGAACCGGCCGCCATCTCACCGCGGTTCCCGCAGCGTGACGCACGACCCTACTGGAGAGGACGAGCCGCATTGTACGCAAGGAGGCAATGCCGTATTGACGATCTAGTCGGCGCCTCCTGCTCCTCCGGGCCGAGTGAAGATGTGCGCGCCCTTCTCGTGGTCGACGACAGTTCGCTCAAGCTCAGGGAACTCAGCGAGCCAGCGGTCGCTGATTGCCAGCTCATCAGCACGGTCCGCGTCATCGAGCACAATTACCGCATCAGCGGCACAGCGCGGAAGCAGCTCGGGAACCGCGGGATAGCGGGCGAGTGGGCCGGTGTCGCCCGGGGGTCCGTCGATGAAAAGGACCCCAATGCCGGTTAGATCGCGGACAGCGGCCCTCGAATACCATCGCCACGTCTCGCCGTTGCCGCTCCAGCGCCGCAACGGCGCCCGCCGGATGTCGACGAGCCGGTGTAATTCATGCATCCGAATCAGCGCTCGTGACCGTTCCCAATAGGTCGGATCGTGCTCCAGCGCGACGACTCGGCCATTGCCTACTCGCTCGACCGCGTACCCGAGCCATACCGACGACGCTCCGCTGCCGCACTCGACGACCAGCTCCGGTGTGCCAGACCAGACAGCTTCGACGAGTGTGTGGATCATATCGGGGGATGCCGGCCAGCCACGGAGCCGTGGCATCGGCGCACGCGGCCTGAGGAGGCTATAAAGGTCGACCAGCGACTCGAGCTGCCGAAATTGCCGGTCAAGCGCTTCGCGAAATCCGTCCTCCACGAGCGCCACGCTAGCGAGGACCGGGCGTGGGTGCGATTGAGCGCAGAACCGCCAGTCCCGCATCACGAAGATGCCGCCCCCCGCGGTGCCGCGGGTCGGGTCGCGGTCGGCTCAATCTTGGGTTGACTCGGGGAAACGGAACGTCTTATCAAGCTAGCGCGTATCGGAGCGTGTGCGGATCTGCCTTTGTGCGCCCCGAAGGTCCTCGGGTAGCGGGTCGGCGGCGATCAGCGCTCGGCCTTGGCGACCCGCTCGTCGATACCGCACAGAGGCGCACCGGGCTCGGTCAGCGCGGTACTGGTAGTAGATTCACTGGGCCGGTCTTGCGGGCGCTGTAAGAGCCTTGGCTCTGGCGATGCTGGAGGACTTTGATGCGTCAATCCGTGGCGGCCAGTTCCCTCGCAGTCACACTCGCTCGATCGATGCCCGCGTCGGACGCTCCGTAAGACGGTTGAACGCCAGACGCGGGACCGACGAGCGACGACCCACCACCTAATCCTCTGCACGGCACGATGTAGCAGGTGGAGGCGCACGACTAGCGCGGCGTCGTTGGCTCGCGTCTGCGGGCCAACGACTGCCCGAGCCCACCTCCGTCCAGTGCCGCTGACAGCCGCGCTCGGTATGAAGAGTGGGGCGTCGACAATTGCGACTGAACCGGTAGCGGCCAACCGAAGGAACCACTTCCCCGGCCCGAGGTCAGACACCTGAATCGTTGCGTCAATGTGCTGCATGTCCGCGCTCCATCTGATGTCAGGAAAGTCGCGGCATCTATCTCCGGACGCTGCATACAGCCGTAGTTGGTCAGGTCTCGCGCCAGTTGCGGCGCCCTTAAGTATGATGCGGCCGCGCCGCACAGCGATCGACTCGACACGAACGATGAGCAGACCGTCATCGAGCAGGGCTTTGAGCCCCTCGTGATCCTCCGCAATAAGTGCATGCACGAGTTGCTGACCTTCCGCTGACTGCCGTTGCAAGATCTGGCTTGGAAACGCTCTACGGAAGACGTGGGCATGAGACTCCAGCCGCGCAAGCAGATCTGAAGTCAACGGGGCGGTCTGCCTAGCGAAGGGTTTGACCAACCTACGGTCGAGCGTTTCTCTCAGCATTTCATCAGTGAAAATCGGCGAGGTACTGAGAGCGGCTGCTTCTTCCACGAACCATACGGCATCGGGCATAGGCTCGGAGGCAGGCTTGATTGCTCGAATCAAACGCTGGGCTGCAGCCCAGCGTCCAGCTGCTGCGAGCACATATACCCACCGTCGCCACAGGGGGAGATCTGCTAGTGAGTCGGGTGCGAGACTCTCCAATACGGCCGCCAAATAACCGCGGGCTCGTTCTAGCTCGTCTTCATCCTCTAAAGAAGGCCGAGCCTGCTCGAGGAAGGCGCGGAGGTGTACCCAGCCATCGGCCGAAAGGAAGAGGCTGTCGTACTCTGCTCGGAGATCTATGGCGTCTTTTGACCCCACCAGCACGGATGATACTAGCTCCTGGGAGAGATAGCTTGTGAAGCTGGTAAGGTCCGCCGCGCGAGCTGTCATGGATGCGACACCGGGCCGCCCACGATAAAGGTAAACATCGTCCGTTATGACGTCGATGTGCTCGGCGCTTATCAGCGCCTTAGTTATCGGAACGATGTCGTTGGATCGCGGAACCGTGGGAAAGTAAATGCGCTCGTCAAGCCAAAACTGTCGGCGGATCATCCGATTCCAGCAGGCACGGTTTCGGATAAGAGAAGGTACATCAGTTAGTGTGACACCAATTCGGTTCTCATCGAAGGCGGGCCAGCTTGGTGTTGGACGCCAGGTGCGAGTTGACCAGAACTTCAGAAAGCTCCCGATGACCATGTCGGCACCAGTCGCGCGCGCAGAAGTGAGAAAGCGCGCGTATGCGCCTCTCGGAACGAGGTCGTCTCCGTCACAGAAGACGAGAAACTTACCGCGCGCCAGTTCGACGCCCAGGTTCCGCGCTTGCGCGCCACCGGATCCAACTGAGCGGACCAGCCGGAGCCGCGCGTCACGTTTCGCCACGGCAGCAACTACCGATCGTGTATCGTCGGTGGAATTGTCATCGACCACGATGATCTCTAGATCAACGTCCTGATCGTCCAGCATCGATGACAGGCACTCCCGCACCCATTGGCCCACATTGTGGACTGGCACGACTACGGAGACCTCAGGCTGGACGATCATTGTGTAGATCCCTTCGTGCCAAGACCTCAGGGGGTGCTTATTGGAGCAAGACCGTCGAGGATACGGAGGTAGTCGCGCGACATGTCGAAGGGAGTATAGGTGCGTGCGAATCTGTGGGCGGCATCCTCGGCACGCCTATCGCCACGACACATGCGCACGATGACGTCTGCAAGACTAGCGACCTGATCCCCCTGCGTCTTGAATACTTGGACCCAGGGCTCCCCTCTATAGACCCTCGCGAGCGGCGAGTCGTCAGGGATGATGCACGGCCGATCGTAAGTAGCCGCCAATAACATGCTGCCGGAGTTCAGCACCCGCCGATAGGGCAGTGCGACGACGTTAGATGCCCTAAGCCAGGGCGCCAACTCATCGTCTGGGATGAACGAGGTGCGCCTCACGATCTCGACATTCCGCGGCAACGACGACTCGACAGCAGGCAAGTCGCTAGGAGGTGCCTTGCCGGCGAGAAGCAGCGTCAGGCCGTCGACTTGCGACGCCGCGTGGTCAAGGGCCGCGAAAAGAACCTCCACACCCTTGTACGGTCGAACTCGCCCGATGAAGCCGACTGTCGGTGCGTTTCGTGACACACCGAGCCGCTCACGTGCTTCGCTATCCGTCGTGTCGGGGTAAAGACCCAAATAGCTCGGATGGCGGAGGGTAACGAGCTTTTCTGGCGGCAGACGATACAGATGAGCGACGGCATCAACCGTGAATTCGTGTAGTTGGATAATGATGCTCGCATTGGTGGCAAGTGCGTCGGCGATTTCCCGCTCAACTTGATAGAACGCGGTATCGTGTGCGATCTCGTTGTGCACGGTCCAGAGCAAACGAATTCGCCGATCTGCCATCAGGTCCAGCGCGCTCAGGAAGGTGCTGAGACGCCGCTCGGCTTGAGCTTGAGTCTTTGTCCCGTCAGTGACCGGCGCAGTCCAATGGATATGCACGACATCATCCTCGGCCAGATCCCTTTCAATGGTGCCGAGAAGGGTCCTGAGATCATTGGCTCCGAGGACACGCCAGCCGGCGGTTTGGCTGGCAAGATGGAGGACGTTGAGGTACGGGTTGGACGCCCAGAACGGAAATGCGAGGACCGTTCGGCGTCTTTCGAGCCTCATTGAAAACCGATCCGAGAAGACTGTGACGGTACATCGGTACCAGCCTTCGTGATAACAGCGGGTGGAGCTGCTGCAGGCAGGTCACCACGTTCGAGGGCGAGCAGGCCGAGCGACTCGGACCCCACTGACAAGACATCAAGCTGGACAGGCATATCACCCTCCACAGCCAATGCCAATGTCCATGCATCATCTTCGCCGAGCAGCGCCGTATCGATGAGGATCTCGAGGTCTAGGTGCCATTGCGTACGCTCCGACTCGGATACCAGGAGGGGTTGGCGAACCACGCACCCGGTCGAAAGCCCTGTTAGCACCAGTTCTACGAGACTGGCGGTCGACAACGTGGGCGGGTGGTGTACGACAAGCGCAATGATCAGATACCTTCCTGCCAAGCGGATACTGCGGAGCATCGCAAGCGATGGGGAACTGCCGAGGACGGCAGCTCGACGTACGAGTGTGGCATCACGGGCCTCGATTGCACTGAGGAGGCGACGGAGGTCATCATCGAGGTCCTCGGCAGCGACCTCGGGCGCGACCTCGCTGAGATAGTCCGCAGCACGAGTAATCAGCGGCTCGATATCTGAGGTCGCTCGGGCCGTTTCGCGAATCTGTGGGACCAACTCCTCCCAGAAATGGCGGATCACTGCGCTAGCGTCGCCGTGCGCGATACGCTCCAGCCACAGACCCTGCATTCCGTCTGGAATAAACTCAGCGGGCGTAGTCGTCTCGTCCCCAGAGTCGACGCCCCACATATCCCAGGGAAAGGTTCGCTCAAGCGCGTCGAGGTCAATATCGGGTGGGCGATGCGGGCCCAGGCTTAGGGCATGGTCAACGGATTCGGCGAGTCGCGTTGTCGTGCGGCCTGTTCCGGCAAGGTAGTCGCGATACTTGAACGGGCCCTCGTGCCCAGAGACGACGAACCGCGCAGGGATTCCGAGTGCATCCGCAGCACCGATCGCGTGGAGCGATGACCCGATTACTAACCGGCTCCGCGCGACGGCCTGTAACACGGTCGACACCGGCGCTGTCGGCGTCATGATCTCATAATCGGCATCCTGAAATGAAGACATATCGTTATAGTTCGGAACGATAAGCACGTCATGGACCTTCGTGCGCGCCCATCGGCCCAACTCGGGGAGCAACCGACCGAGAAGCAGCACCGGATCCCCGAAGACAGAAGGGACGCGCAGGCCCGCATGCGCGAGCAAGCGGGCAGTCCACGGGCCTCGCACGGCTCTAATGTCGAGCGCTTGCCAGTCCGAGGAAGTTGACGGCAGGACCTTACCGTTCACGCCCGTGCCCCATATAACGTCACCGGGCTGTGCAAAATGCATAACCGAGCCGGTGGAGAAGAGGCGCGGGCCAGGTGGCTGGGATATGGACTGGCTTGGGAGTGGTAGCCGGCGCCACAGCATGCGCTCGACGACGAGCGGTCCAAGGAGATCGCCGAAGTTGCCGAGCATTCCCAGGTACACGTCATCAGCAGTGCGTAGGGGGTTCCACTGGAAGACTCGAACCCCCCATAAGGTGCGAATGTAGTCACCTGGTTCGTTCACGCCGCGGATAGTACCAGAAGGTACGACATCGATGACCCGCGTGATTAGCACGGGGTCGACCACGCCTTCAGCTGCGCCGGTGATCCTCTTCTTCCCACCGCCCACCAGGAGCTCTAAGCATGCCGGCAGCCACAATCCGGACATGAAGCCCTATCGGTACCAGGACGGGCAGACGACCAAGCCCATAAATGATCAGAGCTAGAGTGGGCCGCCAGCGCAAGTAGATGCGAGGAGCGGGAGTCGATGCCAGACAAGAGCACATCGAAGGTCGCGCGGCGGCTTGCCACAAAAATCAGCCGGCGGCTGCACTGGGTTGGGGGTTCCACCGTGCCAAGGAAGGACCGTGCACGACGAAAACTGGTGATCGGGCTGGCTGGGTTCTTCGGGGCTGGAAACTTCGGCGACGAACTGTTCCTGGAGGTTTTCGAACAGTATTTCGGTGACCGGTTTGATCTACATGTCTTAGCTGACAAGACGACCAAGCCGTACTATTCGCGCCCAGTTGCCGAGATTGTCGCTGGGGTTGATGCTATCCTCGTTGGTGGCGGCGACATTTTGCAGCCCTGGAATCGGGATCCCCGCTACTTCAATCATGCCTTCTTAGAGAAGCCGGTGTTCGTCGTCGGTATTGGCGTACCACAGTATACCGGACCCGATGCAAAGCCCGCGCGGCCGGAGGTGGTCGCCCAACACCGCGCGTTCCTGCATCATCCGAATGTCAAACGAATCGGCGTACGGGACAATCAGTCCGCGGAGTGGATCCGGGAGCACCTTGATCCTCCGCAGGATGTACTCGTCGCCCCCGATATCGTTTGCGGACTGAATCTGCCGAAGCCGCGCAAGTCTGCTGGCGCTCCAATCCTTGGCGTGGCGACGCGGTTCAGGCCACACCTTGCTCGCCCTGACGATTATTCGCGCATCGCAGAACTGGCCGAGAAGGTAGCTGCGGATGGGTGGCGGGTGCGCCATATCATCCTTGGCACACGGGAGGTGGGAAGGCGTGACGCCGCAAATGCCGAGGACCTCATGCTCGAGGGCAAGGAGGTTGTCCACAGTGAGAACCTCCGTGAGCTCACTCGGGCTATCGGAGAGTGCACCGCCTTTGCAAGCATGAAGTTCCACGGAACAGTCGTCGCAACAATGTATGGCATACCTTCGCTCGTGCTGATCCCAACCAACAAGAATGTCAACTTCATGCGCCGAGTGGGCCTCGAGGCGCTCGTGTCGAGGTTTGATGCACCCGATCTTGTGAGCAAGTTCGAAGCGCGCCCCGAGGTCGATCGGAGTCGCATCGCATGGATCAGGTCGGACGTGGATGCTCACATGCGAGGCCTCGTCCACGCTCTCCATCAGACCCTCCGGTAGGCCCAATGCGAGGCACGTGGGAACGGCGACGGCTGGACGGCCATGAGATCGCGTCGGGTCGGTGACCTCGACGTTACGATCGTCCTGCCCTGCTTCAACGAGCAGGGCCACGTGCTGCCTTGAGCTGGAGCGACCTCACCGCGGCCATGGAGTGCGGGCGGTTGATCCGACTCCGGGGTGGAGGGCCTGGGTGACCGCCTTGGTTGCTGGCTGGGGACTTGACACCGTTGCAGCGATGTGGGCGTCAGCAGGGCACTCGGCCGGAGCCACGGCCGGGCGTGGGGCCGGCCCGGCCCACTGGTCGCCTGGGAGGAGCCCGCGGCGCATTGCAGGCTTCCCAAGAGACCGTCGGCCTCCCGTCCCGGCGTGTAGGATGCTCGCGGCCTCGCGGAGTCCGCTTGCCACCCACTGAACAGCGCCGGTCGCCAGGATCGCCGCGGCTGCGCTGCTGCCGGGGCAGGGACGACACCTGGGAGCAGGACCGTCTTGCGGAGAGGAACAAGCACGAGGATGCGCAGGGTAATCCGTAGCGCTAATCAGCTTGCGAGCATATATCTGTCCGGTAGGCGCTGGAGCCCTCTGGCGGCTGCAGCACGACGCGTACTGCCGTCTAAGGTGCGCGCCCGCCTAAGACGCGGTTTTCGGCGCATCTTCTCGCAGACCCGCTCGCAAGAGCGCGTGTTCCAAAAGGAGATCCACTCGATATCTCGTGCAGTGTGGATGGGATTCGAATCCGACGCACTCGCAGAATTAGAGCGGTTACGGCGCGCGGACGCTACGACAGGGAAGCCCATCGGTCGCGCATGCGAGACGCTTGCTCGCTGGTATGCAACCAACGAGAAGCATGATCTCGCTCTTGATCGCCTCATCCAGGCACGGACACTTAATGGGCCCGAGCATCCGGAGCGACTGCGGGTTCTCGAGCACCACCTTCTCACTCAGCTCACCTTCTTCGAGGATGCCGACTGTCTGTTCGAGCTCTGGGGTTCGGACTCTCCTGATCTACATCTGATGCAGGCCAACCTCCGTCTCCGTCAGGCCGAAGCGGGTGTACTGCCGCGTGAGACCGCAGACGCCGAGCGGCTCGAACTTATCGACTGGGTCTACCAGCAGCGATCTCTTGTTCGCCTCAGCGAGCTCGTGAGCTCAGATGTGCTGCAGTTTAGTGCTCTGACCCAAGACTCCCGCGGCAGGGTCACCTCCGACTGGGAGCCGGCAGCACCGGTCGTCTCCATCGTCGTTCCCGCCTACAACGCCGAATCGACGCTCGCCACCTCAGTGAACAGCCTGAGAATGCAGAACTTCTCGCGCATCGAGATTCTCATCGTCGACGACGCTAGCACCGACAACACCAGTGCGGTAGCGAAGGAACTCGCTGCCCTGGATCGGCGTATTAAATTCCTCGGGCACAGCCAGAACCTTGGGGCCTATGCTGCCCGCAACACTGGATTGGTGAACGCAACCGGGGAGTACTTCACCGTTCACGATGCCGACGACTGGTCGCATCCGCAGATGATCGAACGGCAGCTGGAGATCATTCGGGGCGGGCGGGTTGTCGGGTCGTTCTCCCGGCTGGCGCGGGTCACGCCTAACATGGAGTTCCTTCTCCGACCTTACCGACGGATGCTGGAGCCCATTCACTGGAACTACACGTCGTTGCTTGTGAAGACTGAGACGTTACGGAATTTTGGTGGTTGGGACACGGTTCGGGCGCATGCGGATTCGGAGCTGATCGAGCGGTTGCGCGATTTCTACGGCCGATCCTCGTTAGTCGAGGCAGAGACTTCAGTTCCGTTGTCATTCTTCCTGGTCACCCGCGACAATCTCACAGAGAGGAAGGACACCGCCCTGCGGTCGGTCGATTTCGGATCGCGGAGGGAGTACACCGAGCAGGCGCGCTTCTGGCGTAAGCGGGCTTTCTGCGATGGCGAGGTGCCGTCCTACAACGAACATCGGCGCACGGACGCCAAGTCACCGTTCTTCGCCGCTCGCTCGCTGGCCCCAAACCGTGACCAGATCGACCGGTCCTACGATCTTGTTGTTGGTTCTGACTTGGCCTTGAAGGGTGGGACCAGACGCTGCAACCTCGCGTACATCGACTGCGCTCGCAACCTTGGGCTTCGCGTCGGTGTTTTCAACATGCCACGTTACAGACTACGCGGGTCTGGCACGATCGACCCGACATATCGAGCGCTCTTCCAGCTCGATGGGGTTGACCTTCTGACGCCGGAAGACCACGTCTCCGCCCGAACCCTCTTGGTGCATCATCCTCCAGTGCTGAAGAGAGAGTTCTCAAACTATCCTCGCGTGGATGCGGCGGGGCACTATCTCCTGGTCAACCAGCTGCCATGGGAGATGACAGACCGTGGCGGGGTCCAGTACCAGACGAACGCGGTGCGGCAGCTCTACGAGCAGGCATTCGGCTCGGATCCTATCTGGATTCCCATCAGCCCAAGGGTGCGGCGGTACCTACAGCCTGAAGTGCCTCCCGAGCTCCTTCACGATGAGGACTGGTACCCAATAGTCAACTGGAGGGCAAGTACCCGGCCCAGGCGCGCTGTCCACCTTCATGGGCTTCCAATCGTCGGGCGGCACAGCCGTGACGACGTCACGAAGTGGCCTGAGGTGGCTGACGTTCTTGAGATGTGCTACCTCGCGGGAACAGAGTACGAGGTGCGGCTGCTTGGCGGTGCGAGCGTCGCAGAAAAGGTTCTCGGCCACCGTCCGAAAAACTGGGTGGTCTACCCGTTCGACGCGATGCCGGTCGAAGACTTTCTCGCTGGGATAGACATCTTCCTGCATTTCCACCACAGCACATACATCGAAGAGTTCGGTCGAAACATCGCTGAAGCGATGGCCAAGGGCATCCCCTGCGTACTGCCACCGGAGTATGCGGAGACGTTCGGCGATGCGGCCGTATACGCCGAGCCCGGTCGTGTTCCCGATGCCGTCAGAACCCTCTGGTCTGACCTTGACGAATACGCGAGGTACTCGGCTCGCGGCGTCGTCTTCGTTGATGAGCATTGTGGCACGGAGGCCGGCGCGAGGCGCCTCAAGGAGCTGTTGGGGTGAGGGCAACTTGTTGTCTCCTGAAAATGGAGTAACTGATGGCTCAGCGACTCGTTCTGCACATTGGCGTCCAGAAGTCGGGGACAACATATCTCCAAAGGATGATGCAGGACCGGGCGCGGAAATTCGCTGAGATTGGTGTTCTCTATCCGCTTCCGGGTCGCCGCCGGCGCAGGCGCGACCGCGTGAACCACCATGAGCTTGCAACATATGCGTTGCTCGGCGATGAGTATCCCTGGGTCGGCGCCGAGCGGGCGGCCCAGGAGGAGGGTTGGTGGAAGAATCTGCAGAAGCAGGTGCGCGAGTGGCCCGGCATCGCGATCGTCTCCGCTGAGGCACTGTCAGTGGTGCGGCTCGACGCCGCCCGACACATCATTGATGCGCTATGCATTGCAGACAATGTGGACATTGTCATGACTGGGCGCGGCCTCGGCAGATTACTACCCTCCTTCTGGCAACAGCTTATTCGCAACGGGAACGCGCGTGGCTTCGATTCCTTCCTGGGCCAACTGGCACGCGAGCGGGAGGCGGGCTGGTCTAACATTGAAGATGATCGCGCATCACATCAGTGGCGGGCGCTCGCCCTCGGGCGGCTCGTCCAGAGGTGGGCGTCGATTGTGGGAATGGAACGGGTAACCTTCATCGCCAACCCTGGCTCGCCGGCGGACTTGCTATGGCGACGGTTTATAAAAGCAATTGATGTTGGCGACACCTCAAACATCCCGACGCCCGATGCGACCACCACTGTTCACGGTGGGGTGACCGCAGCCGAAGCCGAGGTGCTAAGAGCAATGAACGACAATCTGTTGTCGGCGGGATGGCAACGAGCCGACGTAAGGCGGCTCAGCAACCGCGTCGTACACGCATTCGACGAACGTGAGGAGCGCGGTCCGCGGTTGGCCATCCCGGCAAACCGCCGTGATCAGGTCGGCAGATGGAATGACGAGAACATTGCTGAGCTCCGCCAATCAGGCGTCCGCGTTGTCGGGGACCTCATCGAGCTGAGCTACTCCGCCGAGCGTGAGCCACCGGAGCCCACGAAATCGGAGGTAGCCGAGGCCGCTGGGGTCGCCGTGCCGATAGCGTCCGGGTGGACCGGAGGAAGCACTAGCACGTCTCGCCGCGGCCCGCGAATGGAGCGGTTCGCTCTTGGCAAAGCTCGGTTGACTAGTTACGAAGGCGCGCATGCGGCGCGCCTGCTGCGGGTACGTCGCCGCTAACCCATTAGGCGCCGAATGCCGCTGCGGCGAACGGCCCGGCAAGGAAGTGGTACGGATGGGTTGGCACACGACATGTGCTATACGCATGCTGATCGGCCGGAATGTTAGGCGTCGACGCGTGATCGTACGACCAGATCCGCGAGGAGTGCGACGGAGGCGAGGATCAGTCCGGTCAGGAAGATCAGCACAGTGTTGGCGGCGAAGCGAACCGGGTGCACGACCATGTCGAAGATCCCTTTCGCCGCGCCGATTCCAAGCAACCACAGCGCCGGCGGCATCAGCACCTTGAGCGGGTTGAAGTACATCACCATCCGCAGCACTTGGAGGATGTAGCGGTACGCGTCCTTAACGAGGTGGAACTTCGACCTCCCGGACCGCTTCGCGTAGCTGATCGGCATGTAGTAGATCTCATGCTGGTTGTGGAGAAACGCCAATGTGATCGTGGTCACGCACGAGAAGCCGGGTGGCAGCAGGTGCAGGTACGGCAGTGCCATTTCGCGACGGAACGCCCGCATTCCCGAGTTGAGGTCGGGGATCTTGGTATTCGTGAGACGTTGCGCGATCTTGCGCACAAGCCACTTGGTCGGAACTCTGAAGAGCTTGTACGAGCCCGCCTCCGAGGTCCGAGCGCCGACCATCTGGTCGTACTCAGTGTTCTCCCTCAGGAACCAGACGAACTCGGGTATCCGCTCGTTCGGATATGTCATGTCCGCGTCGGTCCATACCACGATCTCGCCGCGCGCCTGCTGCGTGCCGATGCGGCGGGCCGTACCGGAACCGCCATTTCTGCGGAAGGAGATCAAGCGCATCGCCGGGAAGCGGGACTGTGCGTCCTGGAGGATCTTCAGGCTTCCGTCGGTGGAGCCGTCGTCGATCACTAGCAGCTCATAGGAGTACCCGCTCGCATCCAGCGTGGCAGTGATCCGCTCGAGCTCGCGGAGCACATGCTTTTGCTCGTTGAAGCAGGGCAGGATGATCGACACGTCGACGTCACTGCTTCGGCCTGAGCGGGGATCGGTCTCCGTCATGCTTCCCACCTGCCACAACATATCGCCGAGATCTTCCCACCTTCAGCTAATCAGTGGACAACTACCACCACGGAGGTCGGGTAAGGCGTCGCCGAACCAGCGGCAACATGGCGGAGGCGCAAGCGGTCGGCTTGGTCAACCACGACCCGGCGGCGCTTGCCGGTAGCGTGCCGTCGACCGAACTCATGTTCTGACCGAGGGTGAATGTGATGGAAATCGTCGAGTCGGCCGTCCCGGACGCATACGTGATCACGCCAACGCAGCACCGGGACGATCGTGGCCTCTTTCTCGAGTGGTACCGCTTCGAATACCTCCAGGCGATCCGCGGCCGCGCCCTGGACCTCCGGCAGGCGAACTGCTCGGTATCCGGTCGCGGCGTGCTGCGCGGCATCCACGCCGCAGCGGTGCCACCGAGCCAGGCGAAGTATGTGACCTGCCTCCAGGGATCCGTCCTCGACGTCATCGTCGACATTCGGGTGGGATCGCCAACCTTCGGCACCTGGCATGCCGTTCGCCTGGACGACCGTGACCGGCGGGCGGTCTACATCTCCGAAGGTCTCGGCCACGCGTTCATGTCGCTCACGGATGGAGCAACGGTGACCTACCTCTGCTCTGAGGTCTATTCGCCGTCCCGCGAGTTCGGAATAAACCCGCTTGACCCCCAGCTGGGCATTGGCTGGCCCGACAACGTGGAGCCGCGCCTGTCTCCGAAAGACGACTCGGCCCCCACGCTTGCTGAGGCCGCCATCGCCGGTCTTCTCCCGAGCTATGAAGAATGCCAGGCCTTCTATGCAGCATCGCGGAGCGCGTCGAAGGCCTGACCGAGTGACGTCCGCCAATGCGGGAGAGGCGCCAGACCGATCCGGTGCCAAGCGTCGTGTCCCAAGACCGAGTACGACGGGCGGGGCGCCGGGCGGATGAAGCTGTCGGAGGTAGTCGGTCGAACCCGTTCCGGATCGGCTCCAAGGAGCTCGAACACCGCGCGGGCCAGGTCGAACCATGTCGCGGAGCCTGATGCGGTGGCGTGGAAGGCGCCCGCCGGCGCGCCGGCTTCAACAAGTTCCACGATCTGGTGTGCTACGTCAGCCGACCATGTCGGCTGGCCGCGCTGGTCATCGACGACGTCGACGGTGTCGCGCTCCTTCTCCAGCCTGATCACGGTCCGCACGAAGTTAGGGCCCGCCGCCCCGTAAAGCCAGGCAGTGCGCACGATCCAGGAGCGATCGGGCAAGATGCTCTGCACCGCCCACTCACCGGCCGCCTTCGATCTGCCGTATGCCGACCGCGGACGCAGGGGTGCAGTCTCGGAATACGGCGTCGTTGCCATGCCGTCGAAGACGTAGTCGGTCGAGATATGGACCAGCCGCGCGGCAACTTCCCGGCACGCATCCGCAATGTTCGCGGCGCCGATGGCGTTGACCGCAAACGCCTCACCCTCGTGGTCTTCCGCTGCGTCGACAGCGGTCCACGCAGCACAGTTGACGACAATGTCGGGCCGGTGCCACCCCAGCGCCTCGACGGCGGCATCGTGATCCGTGATATCAAGGTCGCCTCGGGTCAGAGCGACGAGATCCTGATCGCGCAGCCGCTTTCGAAGGTCGCTGCCGAGCATTCCGCCTGCGCCGACCACAGCCCACCTGGTCATCGGCGCAGCACCGCCCGTGCCTTCAGCGGCTCCCACCAGGCCCGGTTGTCCCGATACCAGGCAACTGTCTCGGCCAGGCCCTGCTCGAAGGGGATCTCTGGGTGGTATCCAAGCTCGTCTGAGATCTTGGTGAAGTCGACCGAATACCTACGGTCGTGAGCCTTGCGGTCTTCCACCATCTCCACGCTGTCCCAGTCCGCCCCACACGAAGCGAGCACCAACGATGTGAGCTCCCTGTTGGCCATTCCAGTTCCCCCACCGATGTTGTAGATCTCGCCAGCGCGGCCCTTGTCGAGCGCGAGCACGATGCCGCGACAGTGGTCATCGACGTGCAACCAGTCGCGCACGTGTAGCCCGTCGCCGTAGAGCGGAACCTTCTTCCCATCCAGGAGGTTGGTGACGAACAGCGGAATCACCTTCTCCGGAAACTGATACGGCCCGTAGTTGTTGGAGCAGCGTGTTATGACGACATCGAGGCCGTGCGTTCGGGCATATGACCGCGCGATCAGGTCTGAGGCGGCCTTCGACGCGGAGTACGGCGAGTTGGGCTCGAGCGGGTGAGTTTCCGGACACGATCCGGTCTCGATGGATCCGTACACCTCGTCCGTCGACACGTGAAGGAAGCGTTCGATTCCGTGCCGGAGGGCGGCGTCGAGCAGGACCTGGGTACCGACGACATTCGTCACGACGAATTCAGCGGCGCCGGTGATTGATCGGTCCACGTGCGACTCCGCCGCAAAGTGCACGACCGCGTCAACGCCATTCATCACCTCGTCGACCAGGCGTGCGTCCGTAATGTCGCCGCGCACGAAGGCGAACCGCGGGTCGTCCCGGATTGGATCGAGATTCGCCGGATTGCCGGCATAGGTGAGCTTGTCCAGGATCACCAGCCGGGGGTCACCGAGTGAGGCGTACCTCCCGCCGAGCACAGTACGGACGAAGTGCGAGCCGATGAAGCCGGCGCCGCCGGTCACGAGGATCTTCATAGCCATCCGGTCTTCGATGTGGTCATGGGCGAGTAGATGCTACTCAAGTCCGCGGTCCGCATCGCCAAACCGGTAGCGTGGCGCCATGCGCGGAATCATCCTGGCTGGGGGATCCGGTACGCGGCTCTATCCGATCACCAAGGGCGTGAGCAAGCAACTCGTGCCCGTCTATGACAAGCCGCTGATCTACTACCCCCTGTCGACCTTAATGATGGCGGGGATTCGCGACGTCTTGATCATTACGACGCCGGAGGACCAGTCACAGTTCCAGCGGTTGCTCGGCGACGGGGCAGATCTCGGGATCTCACTCTCATATGCGGTGCAGCCACGTCCGGAGGGTCTCGCGCAGGCGTTCCTCATCGGGGCCGATTTCATCGGCCGCGAGAGTGTCGCCCTGATCCTCGGCGACAACATCTTCTACGGGACCGGCCTTGGAACCGACCTGCAGAAGTGCGTCCAACCGGATGGGGCACACATCTTCGCCTATCACGTGGCGAATCCGACCGCGTACGGGGTGGTCGAGTTCGACTCAAACGGGAGGGCGCTGTCTATCGAAGAGAAGCCGGCCAAGCCGAAGAGCTCGTACTCTGTGCCTGGCCTCTACTTCTACGACAACTCGGTCGTCGATATCGCGCGCGGGATCCGACCAAGCGCGCGCGGTGAGCTCGAGATCACCGCGGTGAACCAGGCCTACCTAAACGATGGAAGACTCCAGGTCGAGGTGCTCGAACGGGGCACGGCCTGGCTCGACACGGGGACGTTCGCGTCACTCATGCAGGCTGCCGAGTTCGTCCACGTGGTGGAGGAACGGCAGGGCCTGAAGATCGGTTGTGTCGAGGAAGTCGCCTACCAGCAAGGATTCATATCTGCAGACCAACTCCGCAGGATCGCCGAGCCGCTGCGGAAAGGCGGCTACGGGGACTATCTCCTCGCGTTGCTGGACCGGGGCGACCCAGAGCAGGGACGTGCACAATAAACGGTAGGGTCAGCGGTTCTTGGTGAGCTGGTCGAGCAGGTGCCTTCTCTCGTGCAGAGCTTGTTCGAAGACCGGGCTCGCGGCTAGCTTGGCAACCAGCTTCGACGCTCCCGAGCTTGACCAGCGTGGATAGGCGCCGTCGTGAACGTACCAGTCGTCATGGCCCGAGATCTCGGGCCACTTTCTGCGATAGCCCTTGCTTGCGAGCAGGGCGTACAACTCCTGACGCTGGTGGACGTTGTGTTCGACCGTAATGCACTGGATGGCGTACTTATGGAAGTCGAAAGCTCGCAAGATCACTGGTTCCGAGCCCTCGGTGTCGATTGACAAGAAGTCAATCTGTGGCGGTGCTCCAGCGTCGAGGAGGAGATCGAGGAGCGACACGGTCTCCACCGGATACGAAACGAAGTCGCTGCGCAAGTCCTGCTTATCGTCGCCTTCACCGAAGCCATTGATGCCCGAAAGCGCCGGACGTCCGCGTACGGCATGGAAGGTAACGGTCTTGCCGCTCTCGTCGAAGACACACCTGGTGGAGATGTGGCACTTCCGGTTACGGCGGAGCGGCCGTTCGTAATCCGGGTGGGGTTCCGCGACAATACCTTGCCAGCCCAACTGTTCCAACGTATATGTGTTGGAGAAATCCCGACCGCTCAGCGCCCCGAACTCGACGAAGTATCCGGCAGTCCGGAATCCGGTCTCCCACAATGCCCAGACATCCTGCAGACGCTGCGCGAAGGAGTGCTCCAACACAAGATCCGCGAACGCCAGAAATGCATCCGGGTCCTCGCGGCTCCAGGATTGTCCGATTCGCCGCTTCCTTCTTGAGAACAAATCCACCGCTCTCCCGGCTCAATCGAGGCAACTCAGGGCGAAAGCCATCTCATCGACTCCCTGGCGGAGCTTCTGATCTCGCAGCCGCGTGAGCCGTCCCTTCATCTCGACGAAAGCCGAGTAGTCGATGCTGGCAGCGGTCTGCAGACCGGCCGCCATCTGGCCCGCCGGGTAGGAGATACACGGCACGCCGTAAACGGCTTCCGTCCAGCGGTCGATGAGGGCCGGGATCGCGAACGCCATCAGTGTTGAGAGCGCGGCAGAGATCTTGTAGAGGCGGTAGTCACGCTTGTTTTCGGGCAGCAGCGGGAGAACGAACGAGCACTTGACCAGCTCGGCCAGATACGTGGCCTGGTCGACGAAGCCGGTGTCCGGATGCGTGGGTGCGAAATAGAACCGCTCACCGAGACCAGACTCCGCAGCCTGGTTCTCCAGCTTCTCCCGGTCGACACCTCCGCCGAGCACCACGAACTCGAGCGCGTCGGTGGATTCCTTGCGCGACATCTGCGCTAGCGTCTCGAGGACCGCCGGGTAATCGCGGTTGCCGAAGTTCACCGCACCGGGGATGGCTATCCGGCGGCGGGCAAGGAACTCGGACTCCTCCACCGGATCGGCCGGCTGGTCACCCCAGTACACCGGCGGGATCGTCGCCACGTTGCCATACAGCAGGTGGTCCTTGTCCATCAGCCATGCGGTTACGTGCGGAGCCAGCGTCATGATTGTTGCGCGCCGGCTCTGCACAAGCTCGACGCAGGTCGGCTGGGTGAGGAAGTTCCTGGGGCTGTGTACGACCCCCAAGATCGGCAGCCGCGTGGCCTCGGACCACTTCGCGATCCCCTCGCGCTGAAATGTGTTGAGCACGAGCAAGTCGAACTCGCCCGAGCCGGCTATGCGCTCCTTCAGCTCGTCCCAATCGCTGCGCTCGTTGACCTGGGCGTAGTTGACCTTGTAGTCGTCGATCCCCAGCTGCGAGAAGAGGTCTCCCCGATTCTCGAGGATTCTCGCGTTCGCGAACACGGTCGGCTGAACACCGTTGAGGATCAGTGCGCGGCACACCGTGGGCATGACCTCCTCATGGACTGCCTCGAACTGGACGACCGCAGCGCGCTTGCGCTCGGCTCGCGGATCGTGCGTGGTCGAGGAGGGAATACCGTCGCTGAGCCGCATTTCTACGCCTCTTCTCTACGTCCTCATGCGGTACGACGACTCGAACTCGTCGATCCGCTTCCACAAGGCCTTCAGGTACCGGATGAACGCATCGCGCTCGCCGGCGAGGTCGAACGGCTTGGTGGATCCGTAGCCTGCGTGGCGGATCCGGTCGATCTCCGAGGGTTGCCACGTGCGGATCTGCCGGAGTGCCTCCACGTAGCCGTGAACGTCGTCGTAGCCGACCAGCACGCAGTTCTCACCCGGCCGGCAGTAGGCCATGTTGCCGCCGGCATCCGGTGTCAGGACGACGCAACCGGACTCCATCGCCTCCAACCCCGGCATGTAGAACCCTTCTTCGGGGTTGGGCGCGCACAAGAAGATGTCTGCCCAGTGGTATAGCGACCGCAGCTCGCGCCATGTTACCGACTCGCGGATCGCCCGGAACGTGAACCCGGAGTCGGCGAGAGCCGCTTCGACTCGGTCACCGATATCGGACTTCCAGGTCGTGTGAGCGACCCTGATGGGGCGGCTGAAGCCGGCCGTTCGGTCGCGGTGGAAGTATCCCAGGTCATGCCCGAGCGGGATGACCTCGTGATAGGCCCGCTCGTCGAGCCACGGGCGGATTCTGTTGGAAACGATGTCGTTAGTCGAGATGCGTGCTGCGGGGCGGGTGAGCAACCTCAGCGGATAGCCGCCGAGCCAGGACGGCGTCACGTGCCGCACGTTCTGGATGATGTGGATGATCCGCTCGGGAGACATGCCACGCGGCAGCGACGCATATGCCGCCTCGAAGTTGGTCGGCAGCGAGACGAACACCAGGTCACGCTGGCGGATGTCCAGCTTCCTGCCGGAGTGGATCTCCACACCCGGTCGATCGGGCCGGAGCTCCCGGAACCGCTCGATGTTGAACAGCGGCAGCGAAGCGTCCCACCGGTTCGGCGACGAAATCGAGACGTGATAGCCCGCGGCGAGGGCATGAGTCGCATAGTCCATGATCTTCACGACGCCACCGACCGGCTTGTAGGTCGGGGTCAGCAGATGCAGCGTTGATGCCTGGCTGGTCACGGCATGTCCTCGAGCAGCTCGTGCAGTGGCCGCGTGGCCATGACCGGGTCCAGGAGGTTGATGCCCACCTGCTCCGCGCCGGCCCGCTTGCCGGCCAGCACGTCCCTGGCCGAGATCGCCTGCTGGAACGCCTGCTTGATACCGGCGAGGTCGTCGCTTTCCACCAGCCAGCCGGCATCGTGGGTCCGGATGAACTCACTCGTCTCGGTGAACGGTACGTGGATGACCGGCACGCCGCTGGCCAGCGAGACCGCGGTACGGGTGACCATGGCCAGTTCGCGCTCCGGATTGCGCTCGAACAGGTCTACCGAGAGGTGACACCCGGCCATGAACCGCCGGAAGTCACCGAACTCCATCGCGCCATGACGCCGAACCGCCGGGTGGCGCGCCAAGGTGTTGAACGTCTCGGGAGACGCCTCGTCCTGGCGACCACCTCCCCAGTGTCGGCTCACCAGCAGATGGAGGATCAGCGAGCCGTCATCGAGATAAGGCATGACGACCTCCGCCCAGGGCCCCGGCCGCGACCACGGCTGCAGGTAACCCGACACCACGGCGTGGATCGGACCCTCCGAGGACGGCGATGACTTTTGGACCGGGACCGGCATGTTCACGACGGCGGTCGGAATCGTCGCCGGCTCATGGCCTGCCCGGGCGACCCAGTCCATGACGTATGGCACCTTCTTGGCCCCGTTGATGACTACCGCGCTGCTGCGGCGCAGCGCCGCCAGCTTCTGCTTGCGCAGTTGATCGAGCTCGACGTCGCGCCGATCGGGCGGCGCCTGCTGCTCCCGCTCGAGGATCTTGGGCGCGAAGAAGTCATAGATCAACGCCGTGTCGCCCACATCACCGAGCGCCGCGAAGTGATTCGAGTTCGTCAGCACCGCTGCCTTGGCCCGCCTGGTGCGGATCAGCTCGCCGACCTCGCGTGGACCCGCGACGAACGTACCCGGCGGGGCGGGCGGCGGGATGCTGCGTGTCCAGGCCCGTCGGACGACCCGTTCGTGAACCGCCAGCGTGACCGGACGACCGTGACGGCGCAGACCGAGCGCGAGTCCCCACGCCCGCAGCCCGGGCGCGGCAACCGGCAGGCCCATCCCGGGTACCACGTCGTTGGAGAACACGACGATCTCGCTACTACGCGCCATCTTCATCTGCCCTCGGAGTGGACAGACACGTAGCCGAGATCACGACGCCCCGGCTCATCGGTTCGTTCGACCAACGCAACGAGCGCAACTCCTCGATCGTCACACCGACTCCGGTTGCCCGCTGGAGCTCCTCGATGAGCTCAGACATCGATGGCGGGCGAACACCCTGCTCGCCTGGTGCGGCGACGACCGTGGCGACCACGACCAGCCATCCGGCCGGGCGCAGCCTGCGATGGGCCTTGCGCAGATGGTCGATGCGCTCGCCGGCAGGCAGACCCGGCGGCAGCACCAAGACAGTTACGTGGTCGCGCACTCCGGGTGGCCCGGCCGGCTCGGTGAGATCCACCAGGTTGACGTGGCGGCCGAGATCGACCGCGAGAATGCGGCCCAGACTCAGGTCCGTGCACATTAGGGTTACCCGCGGCTCGCCGACCGGTGCCTCGGCTAGCGCCGTGCTCACGACATCCGCCAAGACGCCGCGCAGCTGCCGCCAGACGGCCTTCTGCGTACGCAGCCTCGCGTCCGGTTGGTCCAGCAGCAGCGTCTGGTCACCCATGCGTATCCCCGACCGTGAGATCGTGCATGCGCGGTGAGTCGGTCGGCATCGCGACGACGGTGAATAGAGGCTGCTCGCAGTCAGCGAGGCGGTCCAGCGAGACGATCTCCCAGTCGGCCCCTCGAAGGTGGCGCGGTCCGGAGATCAGGAACGTCCGATAGTCGTGATCGGCGAACCAACGATCAAGGCGCTCGACGCTCGTACCGTGCCGGGACAGCTGGTCCCGGGAGACCTCGAGCATGAGGATCGGCCGATCACGGTCCACCAACGTTTCGGCGCCCTCCAGGACTGCCAGCTCGGAGCCTTCCACGTCGACCTTGAGAACGGAGGCGGTATGGACCTGGTCGACCTCGGCCATGAGGTCGTCCAGCGGCACCCGGAACACCTGTCCGACGGTCGACCAACCTGCTTGCTCGAACGATACGGCCCCCGTGTTGCCCGGCGTCAGGCGTGCCTGTACGGCCGGCGCGCCCTTCCTCCCGAGCACCCGCTCAAGCACCGTGATCCTGTCCTCGAGCCCGTTGATCGCCACATTATGAGCGAGCAACGCGGCGTTCGTCCGGCTGCCCTCGATGGCTACCAAGTGCCCGCCGTAACCGAGCCGCTGCGCCAAGGGCACCGCGAACGTTCCGATGTGCGCGCCGACATCGATGATCACGTCGTCCGGCTCGACCAAGGCCAGCAGCACGTTAAGGGAGCCCCGCTCGTGTGCGCCCCACTCGGTGAGCTGCCGGGTGATCAGGTCGTCTATCTGTGTGCGGAAGGTGCCGATGTCAGTGGTGATGTCGACAAGACGATCGTTGCTGCGCTCGACCAGGGCGGCGAGCACCGCCTCGGGCGTGGCCCCGTCGACGTGCAGCCAGTTCTCCTCGGCGAGCCCCCAGCGTCGCTGGAGGACCGCCCGGACGTCAGGACGTGGATCGATTAGGCGGTCATATGGCGTCAGATGTCGCAACAGCGGCTGGCCGAGCACGACGTTGAGCGTTGCCGCGTCACACTCAGGGGGCAGGGCGACCACCACCGGGACGTCGCGGTCGGAGTTGCGCAATGAATCCCAAGGGAAGCTCAGCGCGTCCAGCACGACGAGCTCGCTGGCCTGGTCGAGCATGGCCAGCAAGCCGGCCTGGTCACAGCTCCAACCGTCGACCGCGCCGTCCGGGGCCACCGTTGTCCGGCCCGCCCACACAAGCCGGCCGCCGACCGGCGGGTCGACCAACAGCGAGGTCGCGATCATCTGCCAGCGTCCCGGCCATACCGTTTCACCAGAGCGCGGAAGCCCTCGCGGCGGCGCAGCACGATTCCCGCCGGCGAGTTGTTCAGCCGGCGGATCAGCCAGCGCACGTCGCGGTACGCCTGCTCGTACTGACTCGGCACGACCTCCGATTCGCCTCCGGACGCCGACTGCGGATCGACGCCGACGGCGCGCAGCCGGGCCCGCAGGTGGCGCACCTCGAGGGTGAGCAACTCGTTCTCCATCTGCAGGCTCATCAGCTCATCTGGCTGCGACTGATGCATCGGTCGCATCACAGGGCTGCCTCCGTTTGCAAGCTGAGCTCCTCGAGGTTGCGCCAGGTCGCCGTGACGCGGGCGGCCACAGCAGCATCGTGGACCCACTGCCGATAACGTCGGCCGTCGGTGACATTCGCGTCGAATACCGCTTCGGTGGACACCTCCTGAAGGTCTCCGCCGAACCTCTCGTTGATCCTTCGGATCACGGGATACCCGCTCTGCAGGTGGGTGAAGGGGAGCACCAAGCAGTCATCGAGATGGCGCCGGGCAAAGGCGACGGCTGAGCGATTGTAGACGTCCCACAGCCGCAATCCATGATCGGGCCTATTGAAGAACCGGAGGTGATGCCCGGCATTACCGGCTCCGCGGAAGTAGTCCCCGGCCTGGCGGCTCTCCATGGAACGTACGCAGTCGGCCGGATCCCGGTAGACAATGACGAACCGCGCGTCGGGCAGGACGTACTTCCACGCGCCCAGGAACAAGCACACCCGCGGGTCCTTGAATCCCCAGTTGCGGTGCTTGGCCGCTCGCTTTTGCGCGAACTCCTGCATCTGTCGCCAGTATCGAGGGGCGATGTAGAACTCCTGCACCTCGTCAACCTGCCAGTTCACGCCGTGGTCGGACATGATCTCCCGGTGTAGTTCGAGGACTTCGCGATCCTCGAAGTGCCCATACGGATTCGAGGGCAGCGCTCCAAGGAGGTCATCACCGACGAACAACCCACCACTGTGCAACAACTGGGTCAGCAAGGAGGTGCCGCTACGGTGAGAACCCACGACAAGCAATTGCACGCCAATTTGCTCCGGAATCTACTGGTGGGTCTCGCCGGTCCGCCTCCCCCAGGGCCAGAAGATTGTAGCAACGGCTGAACCGCTGTCGAGCAGACCGGCAATGCTGATCAAGGCTTGATCGATTCCCGTGCCGCCAAGGTGCTCGGGGTCATTGCTTCCATAGCCGCACTGCGGCGTCGAGCAGGGCCCGGGCCCGGACATCGAACGAATGCTCTCGCCGGACCCGCTCGGCGAGACGCAGCCGCTCTTCCTCAGCAGGAAACGCCTCCTCGGGACGAGTCAGCACGTCGCGGAGCTCGTCGACGGTTCGGTAGGTGCGCACAAGCGCGCCGAAGACCTCTTCGAGTCCGGGCATCTCGTCGCTGACAACCCTGGCTCCGACCGCCGCCGCGTCGAACAGCCGGTTGGAGAGAAACCCCTCCCGCCGCATATCGTCCCAGTGGTCGTTGAGCAGGACCCCAGCGGACCGGTAGGCGGCCGGCACCTGCTTGTTGGGAAGGTAGGTGCCTCGGATGTAGCGACGATCGATGAACCGATCCCACAGCGTGCCGTAGATGGCAACGTCGGCTCCCGCCTCTATCGCGTCGTGGACGATCGGCCGGACCACGTTACGCGAGTTGCCGATGAACAAGACCCGGTCTCCGGTGTCCGGCTTGGCGACGCCGGGGTGAAACCGCGCGGGATCCGTGCACTGCAACAGCGTCTCGACCGGATATCCCAAATCGCCGGACATGCGGGCGGCCCACTGTGGGCTCGCGGCGAACGCGGCGTCGTACGACGACATTTCCTCCGGCTGAACCAGATCCGGATGGCTGATCACCCAGAGCAGATTGACCCGGCCGGGCTGAGGGACCACGCTGACCAGCCCGCGCAGGACGAGTACTACGTCGTCGAGATACGAGCTGTCCCGGTCGGCGGCTCCTCGTGAGTCGATGACGACCTGCTGCCCGAGCCCCTCCAGGGCGGCCCCGAGCGCTCGCGCAAAATGACGGTCTCCCCACCACAGACCAGCTCTGCCTGCCGGCGCTCCGATCTTGATAGCCCACCGGAAGGCGGGCTCGCCCTTCGCCGGGCCGTCGAGCACCTGTCCGGTCTCCCGCGTGAGAACGGGTCGAGCCAGCTCAGGGCGGGCGCGCCCGGGCGACTTGTCGACCTGATAGTGGGTCACGGTGAAACCGGCTGCCTGCCAGAGGTGTTCGTCGCCAGGGGGCACGCGGCCGCGCCAACGCTCCCGGAAGATCTTCCGATTGGTGGTGTGCTTGCTACGTCCGCCGGCCTTGCCCTCGGAGTGGATGACCACGCTGTCGGTAGAGACCACGAAGGAGCCGGGTCGGAGTTGGCTCAGCCGCAGGCACAGGTCGATGTCCTCCCAGCCGTTCCGATAGATCGGATCAAACCCGCGGAGGGCAGCGAAGTCCTCGGCGCGTAGTGCAATCGCCGCTCCGGTGAGAGCCGACACGAAGAACGAGCGCCCCACCCGCCGGGCGTCCTCCATTGGATGATGTGCGAGGAAGGGAACTGGGAAGACGCTTCGCGCTACGAACGCCACGCCCGCGCACTGGATGCTGCCGTCCGCGTACAGCAGCAGCGGCTGCGCTGCCAATACGTTCTGGTTGTCCAGCGCCGCCAGCAACGGCTCGAGCCAGCCGGGCTGGACTTCGGTGTCGTTGTTGATGAACAGGACGGTCTCGCCGGTCGACTCGGCGAATGCCAGGTTAGAGCCGAGCGCGAAGTTCCGGTTTGTTGGCTCTCGAACAAGCCGGATTCGCGGATTTGTCGCGGACAAGGCCCGCAGGATCGACCCGACGGAGCGCCGGGATGCGTTGTCGAGCACGACGATCTCCAGATCGTGTGCGCCGGACTCGCCGATCAGGGACTGGAGGCATTGCTCGGTAAACCGCCAGTCCTCGTAGGTTGGGACCAGGACCGATATGCGCCCCTCGACCCGGCCCGAGGTCTGGGCCGGCCAGTCGATGAAGTTCTTGTTCTGCACCACCTCCAGCCACGAGTTCGGCTCTCGGGTGGTGATGCGGTCGGGATCGCCGTCGGAATGATCGTGGATGGTGCCCACGAAGGGCAGGTATCTGATGGGATAGACGCGGTCCATGCGCAGCACGAGGTCGTAGTCGACGGTTCGTCTGAGCTGCTCGTCGAATCGCCCCACCTCGTCGACGAGTGCACGCTCCGCGACCACGACGTTCAGGTCGATGTGGTTGCGGATCTGGAGCTGTTCACGGCCCGCATCGAGCGCCCGGTACCGCACCATCCGCCCATCGCGAATCTCCATGGCGGCGTACGCCAGTCGCCAGCCCTGTCCGGACATAGCAGCCAGAGCAGTCCTGAGGAAGTAGGGACGGAACGTGTTGTCGGAGTCGAGGAACGCCACGTACCGGCCGCAGGCGTGATCCAGCCCCCGGTTGCGGGCGCGGCAAACCCCGCCGTGCGGTTGGCGGAACAGCTTGATACGCCGGTCCGTCGCCGCGATCGCCTCCACGACGGCCGCGGTGCCGTCCGTGGAGCCGTCGTCCACAACCAGGAGCTCCCAGTCCGCCAGCGTCTGGGCCTGAACGGACGCGATGGCGGCCTGGACCGCCTCGGCACGGTTCCACACGGGAAGTACGACGGAGACGATCGGCGCACCCGAGTCCGCCTCCGGCAGCGGGGCAGATTGCCAGCGGTGCCGGAAGCGACTCTCCCGCCTGCGGTCATAGGTCGCGGATACCCGGACTTCTCGCCGCAAGTGTTCCTCGTGCAGATGACTGCGCAGCTGGTCAAACAGCACACTCCGCCCGGCGTTCCAGGTGGGCGCGGTACTGCCGGACGTGGGCCGGGCCACGGGGAGCGGCGCCTGCGGGCTTGCCGATGCGAGGAAATGACCGAGCGGTCCCCATCGGTGCGAGCGCGCCTCAGGAGCCGCATTCATGTGGACGGAACCGTCGAACCACGGGTGAGTCGGTTTGCGCCAGTTCTTCGGGTTGCGCAAGTACTTCGCGAAGGGATCGAGGCCGCTCTTGCGCCAACCCTCGGGATCGAAGTACTCGGGCTCGAACAGGGGGTGTGGCGAGTGCCCGCGCCGGCGACCGCGAAAGATGTAGTGCGCCGCCGCGATCAGTCGCGGCAGTGGGCGGCGCAGTCCCGACTGCATCCGGTACCACTCGCTGTCCACTAGACCAGACCAGGCGACGACGACGAAGGAGAGGAAGAACTCGATCACCAGAGCGATCTTGCGCGTCCGGCGCCGCTGCTTCAGGCTACGGATGATCTTCAGCAACGGATTCCTCCGCCGTTCGACGGGTCGGGCCTGGCATCCTGCACGACGATCAGGGTAACGGGCGGGTGGTTGGCGGCCCGCGCAGCCGCCGACCGGCGCGTCCTTGCGCTCATCGCTTCCGCGCCGGCTGGTCGAGCCGACGATGTAAGCCGACGCGGATGCTAGCCTCTGGGGTCGGTTCAGGCGCACGGGAAGTCGCTGTGCCCAGCCTCACACGGAGTGTTCACGTACGTTGAATGATGAACTGTCAGATTGCTGAGGCGCGATGACGGCTTCAAGCCTCGGACACGCGGAACGGACGGCGCCGGGCCTTCCACCTGTCCTCCTCGCAACCAGCAACGGAACCGGACAGGGCCACCTCACCCGGCAACTTGTGGTCGCGCTCGGACTTTCCGGGCTCGCCGACCCAGCCATTTTCTCCCTCTCAACGGCATTCCCGGTGATCTCGAAGCTGGGCCTTCGTGGGGAGTACTGCCCGAGCTATGACCGCAACTGGGTGCCGCGCTCGCGGTGGCACAGTTATCTTCGCGATCGGTTCCTTGCGCTGGTTCGAGAGACCGGCACACATATGGTCGTCTTCGATGGCGTTGTGCCCTATCTCGGCCTGCTTCACGCCCGAACGGCTCTTCCAGAGGTTGCCTTCGTGTGGGTACGCCGGGGGATGTGGAAGCCGAACTCGAGCACCAGTGCTTTGCGGAGCCGCCCCTTCTTCGATCTGGTGATCGAGCCCGGAGACCTTGCTGCTAGCGCAGACGAGGGTCCGACCGCGCCGCTCACGGACTCGGTCCGGGTACCGCCGGTGACGTTGCAGGAGTTCATGCCGGCCCTGTCGCGCACGGATGCGGCTCGGGCGCTCGGCCTTGATCCGAGCATGCCGACCGCGCTTGTCACCCTTAGCTCCGGCCGCCTCAACGACGTCAGGGCGGCGGGCGCTGGGGCGGTGCGCGCACTCCTGGCCAATCCTGGTTGGCAGGTCGCGGTAACCCGTTCTCATGTTGCGAATGACGAGATACCGCTCATCGATCCCGCGCGCGTCGTGCCACTAGGAGAGGTCTACCCGCTCGCTCGGTACCTTCGGGCGTTCGATGTGGCCGTAAGCGCCGCTGGCTACAACGCTTTCCATGAGCTGCTCCTGGCGGGAGTCCCGACGGTTTTCGTCCCCAACCGGTCTTCGACGACTGATGACCAGATAGCTCGCGCACGATGGGCGGCCGGACAAGGGCTCGCACTTGTCGCAGATGAGCTGGACGCGGACGATGTGACGGCGCAGGTGTCGCGGTTGTGCGACCAAGTGGAGCGTAAAGAGATCGCCGTGGCTTGCGCGGCGCTCCCGGCACCGACCGGCGGTTCGGCGACGGCCGACACGCTCGCCCGACTCATCGGCGGCTTCATCGCCCATCGGCCGACTATGCGTGAGCGCGCCACGGTGGCCTGGTTCGCCACCAAGGCGGCTGCGGCTGATGCGCTCGGTCCGTCCGTCACCTCCGTCATTCGCCGGGTGTTGCGGAGGCCTGCGCAGGTCGGCCGGGGCCGGCGGCTAGCCGTTGAGCTCGCGAATCCCGCATCGGGCGCGAGCACCCCCATTGATATGAAGGATCGCCCTTGGACGCCCGCGATGCTGACCGAGCGCATCGATGCCGAGACGATGCGGTCGCCATATGTGATCGAGCACTTGATCACTGGGGCATCAGAGGAGTATCGGCGCTCCCGGATGAAGATCATTCGCCGCTATTACCGCCTCAAGAAACGCGGAGGAGCGACCTAGAGTGACAGTCGATCTCGTTGTCCTCGGTCTTGGCTACGTGGGCCTTCCACTCGCCAAGGAGGCGACCCGGGCAGGACTCTCCGTTGCCGGCTTCGACCTCGACCAGCGGGTCGTTGAAGGCCTAAATGCCGGCCGATCCCATGTAGATGATCTGTCGGATGCCGATATCGCGGCCATGCTGGCCGGCGGCTTCCGAGCGACCACCGATGACACCGTCGTTTCGACCGCTGGGGCCGCGGCCATCTGCGTTCCCACCCCGCTCTCCGATCACGGCGGGCCAGATCTCACGCAAGTGGTGAACGCCACCCAAACTATTGCCAGGCACCTCCATCGCGGCATGCTCATCGTCCTCGAGTCCACCACATATCCGGGCACCACCGACGAGGTCGTCCGGCCGATCCTGGAGGAGAGCGGTCTGATCGCCGGCCGGGATTTCAGCCTGGCCTTTTCCCCGGAGCGGATCGACCCGGGCAACCCCGTGTTCGGGCTCGCCAATACCCCAAAGGTCGTCGGAGGGCAGACGGGCGACTGTGCCGATCGGGCAGCCGCCTTCTATGGCCAGTTCGTCGAGACGGTGGTGCGTGCGCGAGGTACCAGGGAAGCCGAGATGGCGAAACTGCTCGAGAACACATACCGGCACGTCAACATCGCGTTGGTAAACGAGATGGCCAAGTTCTGCCAGGAGCTCGGCGTGGACCTGTGGGACGTGATCAGGTGCGCGGCGACCAAGCCGTTTGGCTTCCAGGCGTTCTACCCGGGTCCCGGCGTGGGGGGGCACTGTATCCCGATCGACCCGAACTATCTGTCTTATAAGGTGCGCACGCTCGGCTACCCGTTCCGCTTCGTGGAGCTCGCTCAGGAGATCAACAACGCGATGCCGGGGTACGTCGTCCGGCGAGTGCAGGAAATCCTCAACGCGCACAAGAAGCCCCTCAGGGATTCCCGGGTTTTGCTGCTCGGCGTAACGTACAAGCCGGATATCGCCGACCAGCGCGAATCTCCGGCGACAGCGGTGGCACGGCACCTCCTTGCACTTGGGGCCGAGCTTCACTATCACGACCCGTTTGTTCGGCAATGGAGTGTGAGCGGCCGATCCATCGAGCGGGTGGCGGATCCGGTCCCCGAGGCGGCGATGGCTGACATCACCGTGCTGCTGCAGAGTCACAGCTGCTACGACCGAGCTGATTTGGCCGCCAAAGCACAGGTCCTCTTCGATACCCGCGGCCAGGTCGGCGCGCCCGGGGTGGAGCGTCTCTGACGGACGTACCCTGTCCGGCAATTGCTCCGGATTGGATTCGGGAGAAGGAAGGCCGCTGTGCGGATCCTCGTGGTAACGATCGTCCATCACCCGGAAGACGCACGGATTCGGCATCGTCAGATCAGTGCGCTCCTCACCGCGGGTCACGAGGTCACCTACGCGGCTCCGTTCAAAGCCACGCGTGTCCAACCAGCCGGTGACGTCACGGCAGTCACTCTCCCGCGAGCGACTGGGCGACATCGGCTGGCGGCGATCGCTGCCGCCCGCAAGGTAATCAAGGCGCGCCGAACGACCGCCGACGTCATCGTGCTACACGATCCTGAGCTACTTCTTGCCGTTGGCGGCGTGCGAGGCCTGCCGCCGGTCGTGTGGGATGTACACGAGGACACGGCCGCGGCCCTCACGCTGAAGGCATGGTTTCCTCGACCGCTGCGGGGGATCGCTCGGGCCGGCGTGGCGTTCACCGAGAGGTACGCGGAGCGGCGATATCACCTACTGCTGGCCGAAGAGGCATACCAGGAGCGGTTTCGCCGTCCGCATCCCATCGTCCCGAACACCACATGGGTACCCGAGACCGTTCGGCCGCCGGGCTACGACCGCGTCGTGTATCTCGGTCATCTGACCCGCGCGCGGGGTGCACTCGACATGATCGAAGTCGGTCGGCTGCTCGGGGCCGCGATAAGCGTCGAGTTGATCGGCGGGGCGGACGATGAGGTGCGCCCGGCGCTCGAGGCGGCCGCGGCTGCCGGCCACGTGAAGTGGCATGGGTTTGTCCCGAACGACACGGCGCTCGGCCTGATCGAGGGATCGTTGGCAGGCCTCTCGCTGCTCCACGACGAGCCGAACTATCGCCACTCTCGGCCGACCAAGGTGCTCGAGTACATGGCCCGCGGCGTCCCCGTCATTGCGACCCCTAGTGGCCCGTCCAGGGACCTCCTTGAACGGCACGGCGCGGGGATCCTCGTGCCCTTCGAGGACGCCGCTGCCGCCGTAGAGGTGATCAAGAGACTCCACAACGATCCGGAGCTACGTGCCGAGCTGGGTCGCAACGGTCACAACGCCGCCTTGGAGCACTACGCGTGGCCGAGGTATGGCCACGCGTTCGTTGCCCAGCTCGAGGCGTGGGCAGCGCAGCATCGCCAGCAGACGAGGGCCGCCGACATCCGTTAGCAATGGCCGTCTGCCGCGAGACTAGGAGGGTGATGATTTGCCCGCCCGTCGCGAGCGGCGAAACGGGCGTCGATCCGGCAAGGCCGCAGCGAGCTCTCGTAGCGGCGCTACCTGGGCGAGCGAGAACGCAGCCGGTCGGCGTCCGGGCGACGCGCAGCAGGGCGAGTGAATCAGAGCTCTCCTAAAACGCGTCGTCCGTTAGGTCCGTGATCGAGTTGTCCACGGCCGCCGCGGCGGCGCGCTCCGCAGCCAACCGCGGCAGGACGTTCGACGCGAAGAACCGCGCCGCCGCGACCTTGCCTTCGTAGAACGCCCGCGAGTCCCTATCCAGCGACGCACCAGAACGAGACAGGGCCGCCAGCGCCACGGCGGCTTGCCGAAGCAGCAGCCATCCAATGACGAGGTCACCAACCGCCATGAGCAGCCGCAGCGGGTTCTGCCCGACCTTGTAAAGCTCCTTCGCGTCCTCCGCCGAGCCGCTCTGGGATGACGTCAGCGCTTCGACCATCACACCGACGATGCCCTGCACGTCCTCCAAGGCGGCCGCCAGCAGCTCTCGCTCCTCCGCCAGCCCGCCGTTCCCCGGGTCGCCCTTGGCGAAGGCGTGGATCTCACGCAGCAGCGCCGCCAGCGCATCTCCGCGGTCTCGCACGATCTTCCGGAAGAAGAAGTCGAGGCTCTGGATCGCGGTCGTCCCCTCGTACAAAGTGTCGATCTTGGCGTCGCGGATGTACTGCTCCAGCGGATAGTCCTGCAGATAACCGGACCCGCCGAGGATCTGCAGGGCGTCGGCGAGCAGTGCATACGACCGCTCCGAGCCGGCGCCCTTGACCACTGGCAGCAACAGGTCGCTCATCCGCTCCGCCGCTTCGTCCCGTTCACCAACGGCCCGGGCCATCCGCGCGGCGTCCTGGAACGTGGCCGTGTAATGGACCAGCGCGCGCATGCCTTCCACGTACGCCTTCTGCATCAGCAGGCTGCGGCGCACCTCTGGGTGGCGGATGATCGGCACCCGCGGCGCGGTCTTGTCCGTCGACTGGGTCAGGTCCGGGCCCTGCAGCCGCGTCTTGGCGTACTCCAAGGCGTTCAAATAGCCAGTTGACAGCGTGGCGATCGCCTTGGTGCCGACCATCATCCGCGCGTACTCGATGATCACAAACATCTGCGCGATCCCGTCGTGCACGTCGCCGAGCAGCCACCCCCTCGCCGGGTGCTCGGCACCGAAAGTGAGCTCGCAGGTCGTGGACACCTTGAGCCCCATCTTGTGCTCGAGGTTCGTCGCGTAGACCCCGTTGCGCTCAGTCAGCTCGCCCGTGTCGAGGTCGACGAGGTACTTCGGCACCACGAAGAGCGACAACCCCTTCGTCCCCGGCCCGTGGCCCTCCGGCCGCGCCAGCACCAGGTGGACGATGTTTTCGGTCAGGTCGTGCTCGCCGCCGGTGATGAAGCGCTTAACGCCCTCGAGGTACCAGGAGCCGTCCGGCTGCCGAATCGCCTTGGTGCGCCCGGCCCCGACGTCCGAGCCGGCATCCGGCTCGGTAAGGACCATGGTCGCCGCCCACCGTTTCTCGGCCATCCACCGCGCGAGCTTGCGCTGCTCGGGCGTACCGAGCTCCCAAATCACGTGCGCGAAGCTCGCTCCGCTCGCGTACATGTGGACCGCTGGGTTCGCACCAAGGACCAGCTCGGCGACTGCCCAGCGCAGCGAGGGAGGTGCGACGATGCCGCCGAGATCAGCCGGCAAGTCGAGCCGGTACCACTCCGCGTCCTGATAGGCGCGGAACGAGCGCTTGAAGTCTTCCGGGATCGTGACGGTCTGCGTAGCCGGGTCGTACACGGGCGGGTTTCGGTCGGAGCTCAGCAGCGAGTCGGCGAGCTCGGTCGTGGCGAGCCGCTCTACCTCGGCGAGGATCGTGCGGGCTGTCTCGACGTCGATCTCGGTGTACGGGCCGGAGCCGAGGATCTTGTCTCGCTCGAACATCTCGAACAGGTTGAACTCGAGATCCCGCAGGTTGCTCTTGTAGTGGCCCATCGTCGGTCCTTCTGCATGAGACGCTCGCTACTCACCGGTAACTTAACAGAGAAAATGCTACTCACTAGTAACTTCCTCCCCGACTCGTCTGTCGGACTGCGCCGCTACCGTGGCCGACCGTGAAGCATGGATTCGTCCTGCCCTATGGGGATGCGCGTAGTGCGGCCGAGCTGGCGGCAATCGCGGAGGAGCACGGCTGGGACGCCTTCTTCGTATGGGAAGGCGTCTGGTCGATCGACCCCTGGGTGTCCCTTGCCGCGGCGGCGATGCGGACCGAGCACATCTTGCTCGGCACCATGCTCACTCCGATACCCCGGCGCCGGCCTTGGGAGCTCGCGAGTCAGACTGCGACTCTCGACAACCTGTCGGGTGGGCGTGTGATCCTCCCGGTCGGCCTCGGCGTGCCCATCGAGGCGGGGCCGCGGTGGTGGCTCTTTGAGGACGACCCCGGTCGTCGCGTGCGCGCCGAGCTACTCGACGAGGGGCTCGCCATGCTGGAGCATCTGTGGCGCGGCCAGGCGTTTTCCTATGACGGCGCGCATTACCGGACCATCCGGCAGTCGGACGAGATCCTGCCGCCGCCGGCAGTGCAGCCCAGAATCCCGGTCTGGGTGGTGGGTGCTTGGCCGCGGATGAAGTCTATGCGGCGGGCCGCTCGCTGGGATGGGTGGCTGCCGACCTATCTGCCGGTCGACCACTCCGGCTACGCCGAGATGACACCGGAGGTCCTTGCCGAAGCGGTCGCTTGGATCCGAGACCAGCGCGCCAGCGCGGGCCTTTCCATGGACTCCTACGCGGTGACCTTCGAGGGCGCCACACCTGCGGACGATCCCGCGGCCGCCGCGGCAAAGGTGCGGCCGTGGTTTGGGGCGGGCGCCAACTGGTGGATCGAGGCCGACTGGTCCGAGATGGATCCCGACAAAGTCCGCCAGTCCGCCGAACACCGTCTCCGCGCCGGCCCGCCCCGGTAGCTTGAGGTGCTGCCAACGCCACGCACCGACAGGGACCGCGGACAGTCGATCTACGGCGCACCCTCACTGAGCCGCAGAGGACTACGCCGACTCGCCCGCACGAGCGCCAGATACTCCTTGCGCAGTCAGCTGCGCGCGGATGTCCGCCTGTACGGCATCCAAGGGACGGTTTGCGTCGACCGTCACCAGGATTCCCCGGCCTCGGTAGTACTCGACCAGCGGAGCTGTTTCGTCCGCGAACACATCGAGGCGATGCCGAATCACGGCCGGCGTGTCGTCGGTACGCCCCTCGGCTTTCGCGCGGTCCAACATCCGCGCCACCAGGATCTCATCGGGAGCCGTCAGGTAGACCGCAGCGTCGCTCACAATGTGCAGCGCGAGACCGAGCTGCGCCGCACGCAGGGCCTGGGGCAGAGTGCGAGGAAAGCCATCCAGGATGAAGCCACCGGTCTCCCGAGCGGCCCTGACGATCACAGGCCTGAGGATGTCGAAGATCAGATCGTCCGGCACGAGGTCGCCGCGTGCCATATAGCCGGCCACCCCGCGTCCAAGCTCTGTACCGCGATCAATCTCGGCGCGCAGGTATTCACCTGAAGAGATATGTGCAACCCCGGTCTCCCGGGCGAGCTGCTTGGCATGCGTGCCCTTGCCGGTGCCCGGCTTGCCCAACATGATGATCCGCATTCGCGCCTCATGGCTTGTCTTCAGCGCAGTTCTTGCAATTGTCCGCCGGGGGAGCGCTCGGTCGGCTCGCGGACGCGACCCAATGGCACGCTAACGGTATGCGTGCGAGAGGCGCCAGGCGCGCGGCACCAACGCCGCCAAGTCGCACATCGGAGGTAGGCAGCGAGCGTCCACTCTCGCCCGCACCTACGAAAGAAGCCCAGCTGCAAAAGCTCAGCCGTCGGCGCGACCTTCGACGGCTGAGTGATCGATTTCGGCCAATTTGGAACTCGTCGCGGCGCGGCTGGCATCGCTACCGGCGATGGTTGCTCCCGCTGCTCATTTCGATCCTGCTGGGCCAGATGGCGGTCGGAATGGTCACCGCGGCCCGGGAGCAGTCTCCGGTCCCCGACGAGGTGGTATACGTCGGCGCCGCGGTTGTCTACATGACCCGGCATGACTTGCAGATCAATCCTGAGCACCCCCCGCTGGCCAAGCTGCTGTCCGCCGTTGGGTTGAGCTTCGCCGATGTGCGGTTGGATCCGACGTTTCATGGCAACCAAGGGCAGATCGGCAGGCGCGTGCTGTACGGGGAGGGCAATGACGGCGACCGCCTAGTGTTCCTGGCCCGGCTGCCGATGATCGTGCTAACGCTCCTGTTCGGTCTGGTCGTCTTCACCTTTGGTCGGGACCTGCTGGGCAATGTGGGAGGCCTGGTCGGACTCGGCTTGTACGCTTTTTCGCCGGATGTCATCGCGCACGGTTCGCTGGCCACCAACGACGTGCCGATGGCCGGGTTTCTGCTGACCTCCGCCTGGCTGCTGTGGCGGGCCCGGCGGCGACCATGGCTTTACTTGCCGCTGGCCGCGCTCGCCTACGGCTGTGCGATGGCCACGAAGATGACCGCGCTGGCGGTTTTCCCGGTGTTCCTCTTCCTAGCCGGGCTCTCGATCTGGCGCGCCGGCCAGCCGACCCGTGCTCCGTCGGTCTGGCGTCGGGTGGTGCCTGTCGCCGCCGCCCCAGCGCTGTTCGGCTTGCTGGCCGTGGCGGTGGTGTGGTTGACGTATCTGGCCGTCGATACCCGACTGCGGTTCACGACCCCGTCGAGCGCGGCCCCGCTGAATGGCCTGTGGGGACTGGTCGTTCGGTCGCTGCCGCTACCGCAGGCCTACCGGGATGGCCTGCTCGTGCAGGTCACGATGGAACGAGAACTCTCCGGCGCGTTTCTCTTCGGGCACAATTACGACCGCAGCCCTTGGTATTACTTCCCGGCCACCATCCTGGTTAAGGCGCCGGTGGGCATGCTCTTGCTGTGGCTCGCCGGTGTCGGAACACTACTGGCCGTTCGGCACCTGCGCGCGGCGGTGCCATATGTGTTGCTGCCCGTTGGGGTGCTTCTATTCGTATCGATGCTCGGCGGACGCGGTTTCGGTGTCCGGTACGTAATCTGGCTGCCGCTCTTCCTTGCGGTTGGTGCGGCGGCCGTGCTCGTCCACCGTCGTCGCCGTTGGGTCCTACCCGCAGTGCTCGCTCTCGTCGCCCTGACGGGGATCAGTTCTCTGCGCACGTTCCCCTATTACCTGCCGTACTCGAACGAGGCCTTCGGAGGACCGTCGCAGACCCACCGTCACCTCAGCGACTCCAACGTCGACTGGGGACAGGACCTGCGGCGGTTGGGTCGCTACCTCGGGAAGCATTGGCCGGACGAACCTGTTTGGTTGATCCCAATAACGCGCGGCGACCCTGAGCACTATGGCATTCGGGCCAGGGACCCGCTGAAAGTCGCGCCGGAGGAGGTGCATGGGCTGTTGGCTATTACGGTGACGTGGTTCAACAGCGACGAGGATCACTACGCCGACTTGATTAGGGGTCAGCCGCCGATCGCCTTCATCGGATACAGCATCTGGGTGTACCGGCTGCCCTGATGGTACCGAGCGAGCTGCCCGGGGATTCCAACTCGACAAGGCATTCAAGCCAGCGCCGGTCGGTGACCGCCTCGGACAGGTGGCGGGCGCGGGCCAAAGCCGCGCCAACCATTACGGTCTGCCAGGAACGCGACGCATGGCCCATCCGCTGACGGTTACGATTGCCCAGCGATCCGGGCTATCAGAGCTCTGGCCCCTCGTCGTAGACCCGCCGCTCGATTCGGCGCTCGACCGGACGATCCTCGATCGGACGATCCTCGACGACCGTCCCGGCACGCCGTCGCGGGCCCCAGATGAGCAACGTCCACAGCAAACCCAGGGCGCCTGCGATCATGAGGATTAGTCCGATGACGTCGATGTCGACTCCGGCTACCTCCGCGTTGATTGCGAAGGTCAGGATGGCTCCCACCGCAATTAGGAAGATGCTTACGCCGATACCCATAGCCGTTGTACCTCCGTAGGGAAGCCGCTCGCTCGGCGACTTCTCGGTGCCGCCGCCAACGTCTACCCAGCGCGGAGCGATCGACACGACCACGTTAAGCCGCTGTTCGCGTCGGCTCACCTAATCCCAATCGGACCAGGCGATTTGTCGACGCGGGACCAGCACGAGCATCACCGCCGAAGCGAAGGCCGCGTCATCCCAGCCAGACGCGAAATCCGTGCGCGAGTAGCGCTCGTCGAGAGCAGTCAAGTCCTGCTCGCTCGGCGGTCTGCGAACCGTCACCGGTCCAGAAAGGCTTACATAATTGCGTACCGAGCCGTCGGTTGCCTCGACGCAGAGAGTGGCGTGTCCGGCGCGCGTCGCGTTACGGGTCTTCACGTCGTCCGCGCCCGCCAACACCCTGATCTCACCATCGGCATAGCTAAAGAAGACGGGTACGGAGTGTATCCACCCGCTCTCCCCGATCGTCGAAAAGACTCCGACCAGCGGACGCGCGAGAAGCGCAAGGCATTCGTCCTCGGTAAGCCTGCGACGCTGGTCGTCGGCGGGTGCGGAGCTGGACAACTGGTCCTCCTCACGGTGCCGGCCGAGATGGCGATATCGCCGGCCATTCGATCATCCTGCCGCTCCGGGTAGGCCCGGCGCTACCAATCCGCGGCTTCTATGTACGCATCCCGGACAGCGGAGCGCACGCGTCGACTGCGGGCGCTCATTCCTAGTCAGCAACGTGAACCATTGGGCCACCACGACCAGTTCCGCCGGCCGACTATCCCGAGATCACGCGGCCGGCACGCCAACGCGTGCCGGGCATCCGGTGGTGAGCCCCGCACCTGGGGCGAGCCCCTGATCTGGTATTTCTAACCGCGACTGGTTAAGTGGGCCAGACATGGATCACCTCCAAGGCAGAAGAAACCCGGCACATCGGCTCGCGGCTTGCAACGTGCCCGCCGTGGGAGGGACGCTCAGGGCATGTCGTCCTCGGGTGAAGCCCAGCCACCGTCGCAAACCAGTCGACCCGATCCCGGCCAACCCGGCGCAGAGCCGGCCCTGTCCGACTGGCAGCGTTTCATTGCCGCATGCGAGGGGCGGGATACCTGGTTTGAGATAGCGGCGAAGGACGTCGCCGACGCCATCCATGACGGTTGGGCAGCTGCCGTCGCCGAACGCGTCGCCAAGTACGTCACCCACCAGACATGGCAGCGGCTCCTAACCGGGTCACATCGGAGGCGTTGCGAGCGCCTGGCGCAACTTGCCAACAAGATCCTGGAGGGAAAGACCGATCTTCACCACGCCGTTGGTCAGAGCACCACAGCCATCGGAGACATGCTCGGGCTCGGAAGGGTCGAACGCGTCTTCGCCGCGGAGCTCGCCGATCGCATCCCACCACCAGGGGTCGACGAACTCGACGAAGTGGCCAGGAGCATTCGCATCACCGGCGTAATGCTGTGCCTGTCCGCCGACCGGAACCTGCGCCAATGCGCCTGCTTTTGCGATCTAGGCGACGCCGAAGGCCAGGAAGGGACGAAACGGCTACTCCTATCCGCTGCTAACAATTATTGGACAGCGCATTACCAGCTCCCTGATTAGCCACCGCGCCACAACCCGAGCCCGTAAAGAGGCGCACAGAATCTCCTACCCACGGTTCCAAGCCGACGGGGGCAGTCGACCCGAGGCCAGCGACCGAGGCGAGCTGGCCGGCCGTGGCGACCCCTCGCTTGGTTGGGCTCTTGGCTTGGAGCGGGTGAGGGGAATCGAACCCCCACTATCAGCTTGGGAAGCTGACGTTCTGCCATTGAACTACACCCGCGCGGCGCCCTGGCGGCGCCAAGCGCCACGAGTGTACCTGAACGGGGCCGGCGAGCGGCTCGGCATCCCGGTCATAGGAGTCCTGGCGACCGACCCTGCACCGGCCAATTAGAGGAGCGGTAGCGGTCTGGCACGAACCCCGTCGGGTGAGCGCGGCAATCACACCTTCCCGCGCGTGAGGGCCGAGTACGTCGAGTTGACGATCGATCAGCTTGGCAAGATCCACCGGGCGCAGGGTCGACGATCTCATGGACGAGGAGGAACCAGATTACGGCCCCGAGCGCTGTGCTCGGTGGAAGCGTGAGTGGTCAGCAAGTCGACGCTCGACCAGGCGGTAGCCTCGCGGGCGTGCTGCTGTCTGACCGGGACATCCGGACGGAGATCGAGAAGGGTCGGGTTGGCATCGAGCCGTACGACCCCGAGATGATCCAGCCGTCGAGCATCGACGTACGGCTGGACCGCTACTTCCGAGTATTCGAGAACCACCGCTACCCGCATATCGACCCCGCCGTCGAGCAGGCAGATCTGACCAGACTCGTCGAGCCGGAGGGCGCGGACCCTTTCATACTTCACCCCGGCGAGTTCGTCCTCGCCTCCACGTACGAGATCTTCACCCTCCCGGAGGACGTTGCGGCCAGGCTGGAAGGTAAATCGAGTTTGGGTCGTTTGGGTCTTTTGACACATTCCACGGCCGGTTGGATCGACCCCGGCTTCAACGGACACGTCACGCTCGAGCTCTCGAACGTGGCGAACCTGCCGATCAAGCTGTGGCCCGGGATGAAGATCGGTCAGCTCTGCCTGTTCCGGCTCTCTTCACCAGCGGAGCATCCGTACGGCTCGATGCAGTACGGCTCCCGCTACCAGGGGCAGCGTGGGCCGACACCATCCAGGTCGTACCTCAACTTCCATCGCAGCGATGTGTGAGGGCACCGATACAATGATCGATCGCTGTCGGCCGACGGATCAGCCGTGGTGAGCGTAGGTAGCACCGGATGCCCAGCGCGGGCTTACTGACGCTGCGATCGATCGCCGGGGCGGGTCGCAACCAACATGCTGCACGTAGGGGCCGACTCAGGTTTCGCCCCGTTTGACGGCGGCGAGGAGGAGCTGGGCGACGTCCAGCACCTCGACCTCGGGTCCGGCCGTGCCGCTGGCCTGCGCCGTCGTCACCGCGTCGCCGAGCATGATCTTGCAGTACGGGCAGGCCGTCGCGATCCGCTGCGCACCCGTGGCCAGCGCCTCATCCGTGCGGGTCGTGTTGATCCGGCTACCGATCCGCTCCTCCATCCACATTCGCGCACCGCCGGCTCCGCAGCAGAACGACCGCTCGGAGTGGCGTGGCATCTCGCGATACTCGACCTCCGGCAGGGCACCGATGAGCTCGCGCGGGGGCTCGTACACCTGGTTGTGTCGCCCGATATAGCACGGGTCGTGGTACGTGATCGGCATCGCACCGTCCGACTCGGCCGCCGGTGGCACGGGCCGCAACCGGCCCTCCCGGACCAGTCGGTTGAGCAGCTGGGTGTGGTGCACGACCTCAACAGAGACGCCGAGTTGCGGATACTCGTTCTTGATCGCGTTGAAGCAATGCGCACAGCTGGCGACCACCCGGACCGCCTTCGACGCCTGTAGGTTCTCGACGTTCTCGCTGGCCAGCATGTGGAAGACGAATTCGTTTCCAGCTCGCCGCGCCGGGTCGCCCGTACACGTCTCGCCGGCGAGCACCGCGAACGACACGCCAGCCGTGTGGAGGAGCTCGGCCACCGCCCGGGTCGTCCGCTTGGCTCGGTCCTCGTACGCGCCGGCGCAGCCCACCCAGAGCAACCACTCGACCTCGGAGAGATCCTCGACGTTGTCCCCGACGACCTTGAGCTCGAAGGGGAGGTCGGCAGCCCAGTCCAGCCGGCTTGCCGCGCTCATGCCCCAGGGGTTGCCGGCCTTCTCGAGGTTCTTGAAGAGGCCCGACAACTCGCTGGGGAAGTCGCTGTCGACAAGCACCTTGTGGCGACGCATGTCCACAATGTGGTCGACGTGCTCGATGTCGACGGGGCACTCGTGTACGCAGGCGCCACAGGTCACGCATGACCACAAGACATCCGGGTCGATCACACCACCCTCGTCATCGCCGCCGACGAGCGGGCGCTCCGCCTGCTCGGGGCCGGAGCCGAGAATGCGACCGAAGCCAGACTCGGGCACACCGCGGTGACCAGGCTTCGTGCTTGCGGCGCCGGCCGCCTCGATCCCAGTCGTCTTGTCCAGGGGATCCTCTCCGTGCTGGTCGGAGTCGGCCAGCAAATGCGGAGCCTTCGCGAACAGGTGATCGCGGAGATCCATGATCACGAGTTTGGGTGACAGCGGCTTGTCGGTCGCCCAGGCGGGGCACTGGCTCTGACACCGCCCGCACTCGGTGCACGTGGCGAAGTCCAGCATTGCTGTCCATTTGAAATCCTCGACCTTGCCGACACCGAAGATGTCGTCCTCGCCCGGATCCTCGAAGTCCACTGCCTTGCCGTTCGACATCATCGGCAGCAGCGCACCGAGCGCCTCGGGCTGGCGCTTCTTCGCGACATTGAGCGGCGCCAGAAAGATGTGCAGGTGCTTGGAGTAGACCACCAGCACCAGGAAGCCGAGGATGACTCCGACCTGGCCCAGGATGAAGACCGTCTCGATGACATCGTTGGCGGTCTCGCCCAGCGGTTCGAGCGCCTTGGCCAGCAGCTCGGAGGCGAAGGCCCCGGACGCGAACGGGAAGTTGCCGGTGTTCACTTGCGCCGCGCGATAGAGCAGCAGCGTCACGATGACCGCGGTGATCATGCCCAGGATCACCCAGGCGGCACCGGTGTGCGAGCCGTAGAACCGCGAGGCCCGGTGCCTTCGTTCGGGCGCCTGGCCAATCCGGAGAACGGAGAAGGTGGCGAGCGCCACGAGCACGGCGACCGCGAAGAAGTCCTCGAGGAAGCCCAGCACTGGGCTGTGCCCGATCACTGGTATCGCGAAGTCGCGGACGAAGAGCGCCCCGAACGCCTCGACAATGGTGGCGGCGAGGATGACGAAGCCCCAGAACGTGAAGAAGTGGGCAAGTCCCGGGACCGACCACTGCAGCAGCCTTCGCTGGCCGAATACCTCGACTAGCTGTGTTCGGATGAACTTACCGATCGCCAGCCGATCCGGGCTGGGCTGCCCAGTCTGCATCAGCCGGAAGAGCCAGATCAGCCGGCGGGCCGCGATCGCCAACGCGATCAGCGCAATGGTGATGCCTAGGGCGGCGCGTGCGGCCATCATGCGTGGCCTCCACCAGCCGGCTGGTGCTCGGACGGGATGACGATGACGAGCTGCATGAGTGGACCGATTCCTCCGGCGAGGGGTTCCCGGGGTAGGCACAACCCTTGGGCGACAGCGTATGACCACCGTCCGCCCGGCGGGTGGTCGGGCGCGGACCCAAACTGGCGGCTTCGCGGCCGACCGCACGGATGCCGGCACTGGCGGGATCACGCCAGGCTTGGGTGATCCACCTGCCCGCTTTGTCGGTACCGGGTGGAAGTATTGGCCCCCAGAGCGGTGGACAGGGCCGCGCCAACCGAGAGGCGCCCGTCGTGATCACGTTCGAGAACGTGACCAAGCGCTACGAAGACGGCACGGTGGCTCTCGACGATCTTTCGCTCGAGTGTCCGACTGGAAAGACGACGGTGTTCGTCGGCACCTCGGGAAGTGGCAAGACCACTGCCGTACGAATGATCAATCGGATGGTCGAGCCGACCTCAGGTCGGGTCCTCATCGACGGTGAGGACGTGCGGTCCAAGCCAGCGGCTCAGCTGCGCCGTGGGATCGGCTACGTTATCCAGCAGGTCGGCCTGTTCCCGCATCGGACGATCGTCGAGAACGTGGCCACCGTGCCGCATCTGCTCGGATGGGATCGGAAGCGGGCCCGGGCCCGGGCGCTCGAGCTCATGGAGACCGTCGGGTTGCCGGCGGCGATGGCGAAGCGCTACCCCTACCAGCTCTCGGGCGGGCAGCAGCAGCGGGTGGGTGTTGCCCGGGCGCTCGCGGCCGACCCGCCGATCCTGCTGTTGGACGAGCCCTTCAGCGCGGTCGACCCAGTGGTCCGCAGCGAGCTGCAACAGGAGTTTCTCCGACTCCAGCAGGAGCTCGAGAAGACGATCGTCTTCGTCACCCACGACATCGACGAGGCGATCAAGCTGGGCGACCGGATCGCCGTGCTCCGGATCGGCGGCAAGCTCGTGCAGTTCGCGACGCCTGAGCACCTGCTCGCCGAGCCGGCAGACAAGTTCGTCGAGTCCTTCCTCGGCTACGACCGCGGCTTTCGCCGGCTGTCGTTCTTCGACGCCAAATCGCTGCCGTTGCGCGAGCCGTTGACGGTGACCCGCCCAACCCGCGCCGGCGCCGTGGCGTCGCCAACGCCGACGGCTGCCAGTGCGGCCGCACCGCCTTCCAGGGTGGGCGAGCCGGCTTTGGTCGTGGACGAGCACCGGCGCCCGCTGGGGTGGGCGCCGCCCAGCGGTGATATCAGCCGTGGCCTCGTCCCGATTGGGCACACCTTCCGGACCGACACCGACTCGATGCGGGCCGCCCTCGACTCGGCCGTGCTCTCGCCGGTCGGAGTGGCCGTCGGCGTCGACGCCGATGGCGTGGTGGTGGGTGTCGCCGACCAAACCGAGATTGCCGGGACCATCAGATCGCTCGACGACGAGCACGGGTCGTCGGAGGACGTGGCAATGGGGGTGGGTCCCTGACGGCGACGCGGTCTCTAGAGGATCGTCGTCTTCGCGCAGCCGGACGGAACGATAAGGGTCGTAGCGAGCCGAGTGGCAGGTCGAATGACATGCCCCGCGCACGGCATCATCCGTCGTCGTGGACGCGGTGGAGCCGCACCGCACGTTAGATACGGTGTGTGACGTGCTCGTCGATGCGGCCAGCCGTTCCGACTCTTGCTTGGCGCGCAATGAGTGGGTCTGCTGGGAGTACGTTCAGACCCGCGGCGACGAGTTGCGGCAGATGATCGGCGAGCACATCTACATCACCGTCGTGTCCGTGGTGCTTGCGCTTGCAGTGTCGCTCCCCTTGGCGCTTCTGGTGCGGCGCTGGACCGCGTTCGAGGGTCCGGTGCTGGGCACATCCACGATGCTCTACACGATCCCGTCGTTGGCGCTGTTCGCTTTGCTGCAGCCACTGACCGGCCTGACCATCAAGACCGTGATCATCGGCATCACCATCTACTCGCTGGTGATACTGGTCCGCACGGTCCTCACTGGGCTGCGTTCTGTACCTGCCGACGCTGTGGAAGCCGCGCGTGGCATGGGTTATGGGGCAGGACGCATGCTGCTGCGGGTGGAGCTGCCGCTAGCGCTGCCGGCGATCTTTGCTGGGTTGCGGGTGGCCATGGTGTCCGCGATCGCCCTGACGACGGTTGGAGCCATCATCGGTTTCGGCGGCCTCGGCAATGCCATTTATCGCGGCTATCGCAGCAACTTCAAGGCCGAGGTCTTTACGTCGTCGGTGTTGTGCGTCGTCCTCGCGATCGTCGCAGACCTGCTGCTCGTAGGGCTGCAAAGCAGGTTGACGCCCTGGCGTCGGAGGGCTGGGTGAGAGATGGACTGGCTGACCGGAGCATGGGACTGGCTAACCGACGGCGCCAACTGGAGTGGTCCGGAAGGCGTCGCGAGCCGGCTCTGGGAGCACACGTACGTGTCAGGGATCGCCCTGTTCGCCGCGGCGATCATCGCGATCCCGATCGGGCTGTGGCTCGGGCACATCGGCCGAGGTGGCGCACTCGCCATCAACATCTCGAACGTCGGTCGCGCGATCCCCACGTTCGCGGTGCTCGTACTGCTTGTGCTACCGCTCGGGTTCGAGCGGCGGACGCTCGCTACGATCCTCGCGCTCGTTGTGTTCGCTCTCCCACCGCTGCTGACTAATGCGTACGTCGGCATGCGCGAGGTCGACCGTGACACCGTCGAGGCGGCTCGTGGTATGGGCATGAGCGCCCGGCAGCTCGTGACGGGAGTCGAGCTCCCGCTCGCGATCCCGCTGGTTATGAACGGCCTCCGGATCGCAGCAGTCCAGGTAGTCGCGACGGCGACCATCGCGGCGATAGTTGCCGGGCCAGGACTGGGGCGGATCATCACCAGTGGCTTCGGGCTGCAGGACCAGGATGAGATTGTGGCCGGCGCGATTCTCGTCGCCGCCTACGCACTGGTTGTCGAAGGGCTGTTTGGCCTGATCCAACGCGTGCTCGACCCCCTTCCGCGGGAGCGTGCACGCAAGCGCCGCCGCGGCCCGGACTTCGACCCGTCCGTGGGAGCTGTTGCGGATTCGTGATCGTTGGGAGCCGAATCTGTCAGAGCTAGGGAGTTGACTGGGACCTGCGGGCGCCCCGCGGTGCCTGCCGGACACGCGTGGCCGCACGGCGCGGCACGGGACACAGAAGGCGGACCAGGAAGGCGGTGTGCCGCCAATGCGCAAGACAAAGATCCATTCCCTTGTTGCTCTCATCGCAGGGCTCGTGCTCGCCCTGTCGGCGTGCGGCGGGGACGACGACGAGGGCGGGGCGGCGACTGGCCAGACCCCCAGTCCGAAAGGTGAGCTCACGGTAGGCGGCGCCAATTTCACCGAGATGCTCGTGATGCAGCAGATGTACAAGCTGCTGCTTGAGAAGGCCGGCTTCACCGTCAAGGTCCAGTCGGTCGACAACCGCGAGCTGTACGCCCCTGCCTTGCGAAGCGGCGAAATCGACGTCGTGCCGGAGTATCTCGCGACAATGACCGAATATCTCAACCACGCCAAAGACGGCCCGGACGCTCCCACCGTCGCCACCAGTGATGCGGCCCAGACGGTGCAGGTCGTGACGCCGCTCGCCAAGGACTACGGTCTAACGGTGCTCGAGCCCGCCAAGGCGGTCGACTCCAACGCGTTCGCGGTCACCCAGAAGTTCGCCGAGGACAACAACCTGCGGACGTTGTCCGACCTAGGTGCGCTTGGCCGACCGATCGTGCTGGCCGCGACCGAGGAGTGCCCAGAGCGGCCGTTCTGCCAGCCCGGGCTGGAGAAGACCTATGGGCTCAAGATCTCCAAGGTCGAGCCGCTCGGCTTCGGCAGTACCCAAACCAAGCAGGCGGTGGAGGACGGTACAGCGCAGCTTGGACTGGTGGGCACGACGGACGGCACGCTGGACCAGTTCGACCTCGTCATCCTCGAGGACGACAAGCACCTACAACTCGCCGACAACCTCGTGCCGTTCGTCAATGCGAAGAGCGCTGGAGACCCGGCGATCGCCGAGGCGCTGAACAAGCTGGCCAACGTGCTGACGACCGAGGATCTGTCGCAGCTGAACCTAAAGGTCGACGGTGAGCGCATGGAGCCCGCCGGCGTGGCGCAGGCCTATCTCAAAGAGAAGGGCCTGATCTGAGCGCGGTGTGAACCCGGAACAGGCGGCGCCCGGCCGTGGTGCGTTCTCAATGGCCGTGGCCGACTGGCGCCGCAAGGTGTTCGCGCTTTACGGCGCCGTCCGCGCGGCGGGCGACCCAGCCGAGGCGCATGCGCTCTGGCGGGCGAGGCGGGACGAGCTGCTGGCAGCCCATCCCGCCTCGCCCGTGCCCGCTGAGGAGCGCGCGGCGTTTCGCGGCGCCAAGATCGGGATCTACCAGCCGGAGCTGCGGTTCGAGGCCACCGTTGAGACTGAGGTCGAGCCGATGCGCTGGGAGGTGCCGACCATGACAGATGGAGTTGTTCCGTTCACCCGGATCGGGGTGCTGCACCTGCCGACCGTCGGCGATCTCGATGTGTGGTGGCTCGAGTCATACGGCGGCGGCGTGTTCGTGCCGGTCAAGGATGCCCTCGCCGGCACCCATACATACGGCGGGGGCCGGTATGTCCTGGACACCGTCAAGGGCGCCGACCTCGGCGGCGACCTGCGCGACGGCCGCCTCGTCGTCGACCTCAACTTCGCCTACAACCCGTCCTGCGCCTACAGCCCGCTGTGGACCTGCCCGCTGGCGCCGGCCGGCAACACAGTGCCCGTGCCGTTGCCGGTCGGCGAACTCACGCACGGGTAGGTCGTGCAGGACTGCGCTAGGGCCCGGCACGGGCCAGGCGCTCCTAGAGGAGGACATGTCGGCGGTTGAAGGGAAGGCGCCAGGCAGCTGATAGTCCACCTGCCGGTACTTCAAGGTCTCGTGCCACCATCGACCTTCATGGAGGTTGCGTCGATCGACACGCTGGCCGAGGACCGTCTTCTTGCCGCCACGACGGAGGCCCGGAGTGGGCGAAGCTCGGTGACGGTGTACGGCAGGTCGGGCGCCCGGCTGCGGCAGACGGTGGTGGCTCTTGCGGCCGGACGGGCGATGGCAAAGCACAAGAGCCCAGGTGATGCGTCGCTGCTGTGCCTACGGGGGCGGGTTGTGCTGCGCGCCGGCGAATCGTATGCGGAGCTCGGGCCAGGAGATCTGGTCGCGGCTCCGCCGCAGCGGCACGCCGTCGAGGCCCTCGAGCCATCCGTGGTGTTGCTTACCGTGGCGCTGCATTGAGGTGCACCCCGCCCGGCACGCGCGGGGGATTGTTATCGCAAGCCGGATCGAATACACCCGTCCGCGCGGCAATAGCCTGAGAGCCGGGTTGGTGGGAGCCGAGGGAGGCTGATCATGATGCTGGCGAGCGGGCCGCGGGTGGTGCGAGCGCCGCGCGGTGCGGAGATCTCCGCGCGGGGGTGGCCGCAGGAGGCGGCGCTGCGGATGCTCATGAACAACCTCGACCCCGAGGTGGCCGAGCACCCGGAGGACCTGGTCGTATACGGCGGGACCGGACGGGCAGCACGATCTTGGGCCGCGTACGACGCGATCGTCAAGACGTTGCGGACGTTGGGCGTCGATGAGACATTGCTGGTCCAGTCCGGCAAACCAGTCGGAATCTTCACGACCCACGAGTGGGCGCCCCGCGTACTCATCGCGAACTCTAACCTGGTCCCGGAGTGGGCGACGTGGGAGGAGTTCCGGCGGCTTGAGGCGCTCGGGTTGACGATGTACGGCCAGATGACCGCGGGTTCGTGGATCTACATCGGTACGCAGGGCATCTTGCAGGGCACCTACGAGACGTTCGCCGCCGTCGCGGCCAAGCTTGCCGGCCGGCGGGGCGCCGACCCGACAGGTGCTTCCCTGGCCGGAACGATCACTCTCACCGCGGGCTTGGGCGGGATGGGCGGAGCGCAACCGCTCGCGGTGACGATGAACGAGGGCGTGGTCATTTGTGTCGAGTGTGACCCGTCGCGGATTAGCCGTCGCCTCGAACACCGCTATCTCGACACGCAAGCCGAGTCGGTCGACGATGCCCTCGCGCTCGCCGTCGAAGCCCGCGATGCGCGGCGGCCGCTCTCCATCGGGCTACTCGGAAATGCGGCGGAGCTCGTTCCGCAGCTGCTCGCCATGGGTGCGCAGATCGACATCGTCACCGACCAGACAAGCGCCCACGACCCGCTGGCATATCTCCCGCTCGCTATCGCCTTCGAGGATTGGGCAACCGAGCGTGAGCAGGACCCGGTCGGCTTTACCAAGCGCGCCCGCGATTCGATGGCCAAACACGTCGAGGCGATGGTCGGCTTTCGGGACGCCGGTGCCGAGGTGTTCGATTACGGGAATTCCATCCGCGGCGAGGCCCAGCTTGCCGGCTATACCAGAGCCTTCGACTTCCCAGGCTTCGTTCCCGCCTACATCAGGCCGCTGTTCTGCGCGGGCAAGGGCCCGTTCCGCTGGGCCGCACTGTCGGGCGACCCGGCCGACATCGCCGCCACCGACCGGGCGATCCTGGACCTCTTCCCGGACAATCATGCGCTCGCCCGGTGGATCCGGATGGCCGGCGAGAAGGTTCACTACCAGGGCCTACCGGCTCGGATCTGCTGGCTCGGCTACGGCGAGCGGGACAAGGCCGGGCTGCGGTTCAACGAGATGGTTGCCGACGGCCGCCTGAAGGCGCCGGTCGTCATCGGCCGGGATCACCTAGACGCGGGTTCGGTGGCATCGCCCTACCGCGAGACCGAGGGCATGGCCGACGGCTCCGATGCGATCGCCGACTGGCCGCTGCTGAATGCCATGCTCAACGTCGCCTCCGGCGCGTCATGGGTGTCGATCCACCACGGTGGTGGTGTGGGCATCGGGCGGTCGATCCACGCCGGTCAAGTCACGGTCGCCGACGGGACCGCACTCGCCGCCGAGAAGGTCGCGCGCGTCCTCACGAACGACCCCGGCAGCGGCGTGATGCGTCATGTCGATGCGGGCTACGAGCACGCCGCAGAGGTCGCGTCCGAACGAGGTGTACGGATTCCCATGCCCTCGCGGGTGTCGTGAGTCCCGGCAGCCCGCCGACCCCGCGACCCCAACGATGACGATGGACGCTGAGGCCAGCGGGCTCGTTGCCGAGTCGTTCCGGAAGCTGTGGGAATCGCTCCTCCCGATCGGCCGGGACCAGGACAGCGGGGGGTATCGCCGGTCTGCCTGGTCGCCGGCCGACCAGGAGGCCCGCGACTGGTTCCATCAGGCGGCCAGGGCCCGAGCCATGTCCGTGGAGACCGATCGCAACGGCAACCTGTGGGCATGGTGGGGCGAACCACGCCCCGGCTCGGTGGTAACCGGCAGCCACCTCGACAGCGTGCCGGACGGCGGGCCGTTCGACGGTCCGTTGGGCATCGTGTCGGCCTTCTGCGCCGTCGATCTGATTCGCTCGAAGCACGTTTCGAAGCCGCCGCGGTCCCTCGCCATCGTGTGCTTCGCCGATGAGGAAGGCGCGAGGTTCGGCGTCGCATGTGTCGGCTCGCGGTTGCTGACCGGGGTACTCGATCCGGAGCGAGCGCGGGGCCTGAGCGACGCCGACGGCACGACGTTGGCCGATGCCATGCGATCCGCCGGTCGCGACCCCGGCCGCCTCGGCCGGGACGACAAGGCCTTGGCCCGGATCGGCACGTTTGTCGAGCTGCACATCGAGCAGGGACGCGCGCTCGCCGACCTGGGGCACCCGCTTGCGGTTGCCGAACGGATCTGGCCGCACGGCAGGTGGCGGTTCGACTTCGTCGGCCGTGCCGATCATGCCGGGACCACCCGCCTCGACGACCGTAACGACCCGATGCTCGCGTTTGCGCGGGCTGTGCTAGATGCTCGGGCCCTGGCCGAGCAGTTCGGTGCGCTCGCCACCTTCGGCAAGGTCGTCGTCGAACCGAACGCGACCAACGCTGTTCCCTCGCTCATCCGTGCCTGGTTGGATGCCCGAGCACCAAACGAGGAGATCGTTGACAAGCTCGTCGGGCCGTTGGCCGGCGCTGCCGGCGCTGCCGGCGCCCTGGTTGACCGCGAGTCATGGTTCCCCGCTGTTAAGTTCGACCCGCTCCTGACCGCTCGGCTCGCCCAGTTGGTAGAAGGGACCCTTGCGCCGAGCTTGTTGGAGCAAGTGTCCCCTCTACCGGAGCAGCCGGGAGTTCCGGTCCTGCCGACAGGTGCCGGGCACGACGCAGGCGTGCTCGCCGGCGTCGTACCGGCGGCCATGCTGTTCGTGCGCAACCCGACCGGCGTGTCCCACTCGCCCCACGAACACGCCGACCGGTCTGATTGCATCGTTGGTGTCGTCGCGCTCGCCGCCGTGCTCGACGACCTCACCACCCGGCCCGACAATGAATGAGGACCAAGAGAATTCGGGGCGTGCGCGGTCTAGGAGCCTCCGCCGGTGGCACGCCGAGCTCGCCTGGCTCGGCGACCGGTTCGAGCCCGGCGTCCTCCTCGAGGCGGCGGATGGTCTGTTCACCACAGTCCAGCCCGGAGTTCCACCCCCACCAGAGACCGAGCGGCTGCCGGGGCTCGTAGTCCCGGGTCTCGCCAATGCGCATTCGCACGCCTTCCACCGGGCATTGCGCGGGCACGCCGAGGCGCGCAGCGGGACCTTCTGGACCTGGCGGGACCAGATGTATGAGATTGCGGCGCGGCTGGAGCCCGATGGCTACCTGGAGCTCGCCACCGCCGTCTATGCGGAGATGGCGCTTGCCGGCATCACCTGTGTCGGTGAGTTTCATTACCTCCACCACGCGCCCGGTGGGCGACGCTACGACGACCCGAACGCGATGGGCCAGGCGTTGATCGCCGCCGCGCATCGCGGCGGCGTGCGAATCACCCTGCTCGACACGCTCTACCTCAGCGGTGGAATCGGCAAGCCGCTGCGGGGCGTGCAGCGACGCTTCGGCGATGGAGACGCCCACCGCTGGGCGGAGCGTTTGGCCGAGCTTCACGTGCCGGACCGAATGGCGGCGTTGGACGGTGTCCGGGTCGGTGCCGCGCTGCATTCCGTACGGGCGGTGCCGCCCGAGCAGTTCGGTCCGGTAGTTGCCTGGTCGCATCACCATGGCGCGCCCATCCACTTGCATTTGTCCGAGCAGCGCGCCGAGAACGACGAGTGTGCCGCGGCTTATGGCCGAACGCCGACCGCGGTCTTCTACGAAGCGGGCGTATTCGGACCACGAACCACTGCCGTTCATGCGACGCATCTCACCGAGGGCGACATCGCTCTGATCGGTGGCTGCGGGACGGCGGTCTGCATGTGCCCCACGACAGAGCGCGACCTCGCCGACGGGATCGGCCCGGCCCGGGCGCTCGTCGCCGCAGGCTCTCCGCTCACGCTGGGCACCGACGGGCACTCCACGATCGACTTGTTCGAGGAGGCCCGGGCGGTGGAGCACGGCGAGCGGCTGCGGACCGAAATGCGCGGCCACTGGACGGCTGCGGAGCTGCTCAACGCTGCGACGGCGGCCGGACACGCGAGCTTGTGCTGGCCCGAGGCTGGCGTGATCGCGCCGGGGGCCGTGGCCGACCTCGTCGTCGTCGACGCCGATTCCGTCCGGCTGGCAGGCTGGCAGCGGTCAACTGCGGCCGAAGCGGTCGTGTACGCCGCTACGGCGGCAGACGTCCGGCATGTCGTTGCCGGAGGCCGCGACATCGTCCGGGATGGACGGCATCTTCTCGTCGACGACGTACCGGATGCGCTCCGCCGTAGCATCTCCTCGGTGTCCGGAGCGACTGACTGATGAGGAACGAGCCGTCGTGACCGCGCTGTTGGTCACAGGTATGCGAGAGCTCGTCACCAACGACGACAGCCTCGGACCGAGCGCGCTCGGCCTCGTGCCGGAAGCCGCGCTTGTCGTCGAGGGCGGTCGGATCGGGTGGGTCGGGCCGGCAATGAGCGCGCCGACGGCCGACGCGACGTTCGACGTCGGCGGGCGAGCCGTGATCCCCGGCTTCGTCGACAGCCATGCGCATCTGGTCTTCGCCGGCGACCGAGCGGCCGAGTTCGCGGCCCGGATGACCGGGCAGCCGTACTCGGCGGGCGGTATCCATACCACCGTGGCCGCGACCCGCGCGGCATCGGCCGAAACGCTCGCCGGCAACGTCGTCAGGCTGGTGCGCGAGGCGCGCCAGCAGGGGACGACCACGATCGAGTGCAAGTCGGGATACGGCCTCACGGTGGCGGACGAGGCGCGCTCGGTTGAGATCGCCGCCGCCTACGCGGACGAGGTCACCTACCTGGGCGCCCACGTCGTCCCCGCTGAGTTCGGCAACGACCCAGCGGGTTATGTCGACCTGGTGTGCACGGAGATGCTGGATGGGTGCGTGCCTCACTCCCGGTGGGTCGATGTGTTCTGCGAGGAAGGCGCGTTCGACGCGGCGGCCAGCCGGAAGATCCTCACCGCTGGAATGGCCCGCGGGCTCGGGGCTCGCATCCACGCGAACCAGCTCCGTCCGGGTCCGGGCGTGCAGGTCGCAGTAGCGCTGGGTGCCGCGTCTGCAGACCATTGCACCCATCTATCCAGCGCCGACGTCGATGCACTCGCCGGGTCCGCCACGGTGGCCACGCTGCTGCCGGGGGCCGAGTTCTCGACCCGCTCGCCGTATCCCAATGCCCGTCAACTGCTCGATGCGGGCGCGACGGTCGCGCTAGCGACCGACTGCAATCCGGGCTCGTCCTACACCACAAGCATGCCGTTCTGCATTGGGCTCGCAGTACGCGAGATGCGAATGACACCGGCAGAGGCCTTGTGGGCCGCAACCCTCGGTGGAGCTACCGCGTTGCGGCGTACCGATGTCGGGCGGCTGTCACCGGGTGCGACCGCGGATTTCGCCGTACTCGATGCACCGAGCTATCTGCATTTGGCGTATCGGCCGGGCGTTCCGCTCGTACATCAGACCTGGAAGAACGGTCGCCAGGTCGCGTGACGTCGTAACTACAGGCAGGTCACGGGACCTAGCGCGGTCCTCGTCCACCTCGCTACTCTTCGCGCAGCCGCGTCCTCCCGGGGGGTTCCGTCTACCGCACGTACTATTCGACCGGCTCAACGAGCTACCTGGGGACGCGCGCACCCGGGCTGACCAAGATCACTGTACAGTAGACCCAGGACGCGGGACAGGCGGCAGCAGCGGGCCGGTACGGTCGTCTCCCAGGATGGGTGACGCGCTCGGCCCACTGCTATGGGGAGTGGTCGTGGCCTACTGGGCCTGGCTTCGGCCGCGCCGCCGGGCTGCGTGGGCAGCCGGGCGGCTGATCACTCTGCTGGAAATATGCGCGTCGCTCGCGGTGCTTTACCTTGGCGGCGTCCTGGCGGCTGGCATGATCAACAGAAGATGAGCCGCCTTGGCTCAAGGTGACTTGACGTTCCAGGACCTCGCGAGTAAGACTTGAGTCCGTCTGACTCAACTCTGCACGATCACAATCCTCACGGAGGCAGTCACCATGGCACGAGCCGTCGGCATCGACCTCGGCACCACCAACTCCGTCGTCGCCGTCCTGGAGGCCGGCGAGGCGACGGTGATCGCGAACGCCGAGGGCTCTCGAACGACCCCGTCCGTCGTCGCCTTCGCCAAGAACGGCGAGGTGCTCGTCGGCGAGGTCGCGAAGCGGCAGGCCGTCACCAACGTTGAGCGCACCATCAAGTCGATCAAACGCCGCATGGGCACCGACTGGAAGGTAACGATCGACGACAAAACTTTCACGCCGCAGCAGATCTCGGCATTCGTCCTCCAGAAGCTGAAGCGGGACGCCGAGTCCTACCTGGGTGAGACGATCACCGACGCGGTGATCACGACGCCTGCCTATTTCAACGACGCGCAGCGCCAGGCAACCAAGGAGGCCGGTGAGATCGCCGGCCTGAATGTGCTGCGGATCATCAACGAGCCAACCTCGGCGGCGCTGGCCTACGGCCTGGACAAGGAGCACGACCAGCGGATCCTCGTCTTCGACCTGGGCGGCGGCACCTTCGACGTGTCCCTGCTCGAGATCGGCGAGGGTGTCATCGAGGTCAAGGCCACCAACGGCGACAACCACCTCGGCGGTGACGACTGGGACGAGCGGATCGTCAACCACCTGGTCACCAGCTTCAAGAACGCCAACGGCATCGACCTGTCCAAGGACAAGATTGCGATGCAGCGCATTCGCGAAGCCGCCGAGAAGGCGAAGATCGAGCTGTCCAGCGCCACCGAGACCACGATCAACCTGCCCTACATCACCATGACCCAGCAGGGCGACCAGCAGGTGCCGCTGTTCCTCGAGGAGCGCGTGACCCGCGCGCAGTTCGAGCAGATGACCTCGGACCTGCTCGACCGCTGCAAGCAGCCGTTCCACAACGTCATCAAGGACGCCGGCATCAACGTCGCCGACATCGACCACGTGGTGCTCGTGGGCGGCTCGACCCGGATGCCGGCCGTGGCCAACCTGGTCCGCGAGCTCACCGGGGGCAAGGAGCCCAACAAGGGCGTCAACCCGGACGAGGTCGTGGCGGTCGGCGCCAGCCTGCAGGCGGGTGTGCTGAGAGGCGAGGTCAAGGACGTCCTGCTGCTCGACGTGACGCCGCTGTCGCTCGGCATCGAGACCAAGGGCGGCATCTTCACCAAGCTCATCGAGCGGAACACGACCATCCCGACCAAGCGGTCGGAGATCTTCACCACGGCGGAGGACAACCAGCCGTCTGTGCAGATCCAGGTCTACCAGGGCGAGCGGGACATCGCGGCCTACAACAAGAAGCTCGGTATGTTCGAGCTGACCGGCATCCCGCCGGCACCCCGCAACGTGCCGCAGATCGAGGTCACCTTCGACATCGACGCCAACGGCATCGTCAACGTCCACGCCAAGGATCTGGGTACCGGCAAGGCCCAGTCGATGACCGTCACAGGTGGCTCCGCCCTCGCGAAGGAGGACATCGACCGGATGATGCGGGAGGCCGAGCAGTACGCCGAGGAGGACCGCAAGCGCCGAGAGGCGGCCGAGACCCGCAACCAGGGCGAGGCGGTCGCCTACCAGACCGAGAAGTTCCTCAAGGACAACGCCGACAAGGTGCCGGCGGACGTCAAGACCGAGGTCGAGTCGGCCATGTCGGACCTCAAGAAGGCGCTCGAGGGCGATGACGTCGACGCGATCCGGTCCGCGACCGAGAAGGTCGGCGAGGCCAGCCAGAAGATCGGGGCCGCTCTCTACGCCCAGAGCCAGCAGGCTGCGGCCGCCGGCGAGTCCGCCGGCACGGCGGGAGGCTCGGCCACCGGCGGGGCAGCGGAGTCCTCAGCCGGCGAGGAGGAGGTCGTCGACGCCGAGATTGTCGACGAGGACGAGAAGAAGTAGCGCCTCCTGCTGCATTGAGCCGGCAGGGAGCCAGTTCTGGCGTTGCAAGCGGAGCAAGAATGACGAAACCCGAGCACGACCGCGAGGACCTCGTGGTCCACGACCGGCGACGGATCGACCCGCGCACCGGCCAGGTCAAAGACCCGGCCGGTGGCGGGGCGCCTGGCCGCGCCGCCCAGGCGGCGGTGGCCGGCGTCGCGAAGGCGCGGGCCGCGAAGGAGACCGGTGGAAAGGCTGCGGCCGGGACGGCCAAGGCTGACAAACACGCCGAGAAGGCCGCTGAAAAGGATCGGTCGGCCGACAAGGAGCGGGCGGCCGCCCAGAAGCGCGTGGCCGAGCTCGAGAAGGAGCTCGCCGAGCGCACCGCCGACCTACAGCGGGTGACGGCCGAGTATGCCAACTATCGCAAGCGGGTCGACCGAGACCGCGAGGCGGTGAAGGCTCAGGCGACCGCGGCCGTGCTGGCCGGCTTGCTTCCGGTGCTCGACGACATCGGCCGCGCCCGCGACCACGGTGAGCTCGAAGGCGGCTTCAAAGCAGTGGCCGAGTCACTCGAGCGGCTGGTGGAGAAGTTCGGGCTGGAGCGCTTCGGCTCGGCCGGCGAGCCGTTCGATCCGACCGTGCATGAAGCGCTGCTGCACTCGTACTCCACCGATGTCTCGGAGGCCACCTGCGTCACCGTGGTCCAGCCGGGCTACCGCCTGGGGGACCGGATCATTCGGCCGGCCCGGGTGGCCGTCGCGGAGCCTGAGCCGTACGACCCAAGCGGCGGCGAGGTCTCCGATGGCCACGACAACAGCGAATAACGGACCGGCGGGTCGAGGTAGAAAGGAGGGACGCCGCGAATGAGCACGAGAGACTATCTCGAGAAGGACTACTACAAGGTCCTCGGCGTCCCGAAGGACGCGTCGGCCGGGGACATCAAGAAGGCATATCGGAAGCTCGCGAGGAAATTCCATCCCGATGCGAACAAGGGCGACGCCGCGGCCGAGGAGCGGTTCAAGGAAATATCCGAGGCCTACGACGTTCTTTCTGATGCCAAGCGCCGGAAGGAGTACGACGAGGCGCGGCAGCTCTTCGGCGCCGGCTTCCGTTTCCCCCGCGGTGCTCCGACCGGTGGACGGCCCGGCGAGGGAGCCACCTTCGACTTCGGCGATCTGTTCGGCGATGCCAGGACGGCCGGAAGCGGCGGCGGGCTCGGCGACATCCTCGGCGGCCTGTTCGGCGACCGGACCCGCCGATCCGGGGCCGCCACTCGCCCGCGCCGCGGCGCCGACGTCGAGTCGGAGGTAACCATCTCATTCGTCGAGGCGGTAGAGGGCGCGACCGTAAACCTGCGGATGACCAGCGAGCAACCGTGCCGGGACTGCGCCGGCACCGGGGCCAGGGCGGGCACAACCCCGCGGGTCTGCCCCGAGTGCATGGGCACCGGCCAAGTAGCAGCGAATCAGGGCGGCTTCGCGTTCACCGAGCCCTGCCGGTTCTGCCGGGGGCGCGGCCTCGTGGTCGACGACCCGTGCCCGACATGCCACGGGTCCGGTCGCGCGCCAAGCACCCGCAACATGGCCGTACGGATTCCGGCGGGTGTCTCGGACGGGCAGCGGATCCGACTTAAGGGCAAGGGGGTCACGGGTGAGCGCGGCGGACCGGCCGGTGACCTCTACGTGTTGGTCCACGTGAAGAAGCACCCGCTCTTTGGCCGCAAGGGCGATCACCTCACGATCAACGTTCCGGTCACCTTCCCCGAGGCTGTGCTCGGCGGGGAGGTGAAGGTGCCGACGCTCGGCGGGCCTCCGGTGACCGTGAAGGTCCCGCCCGGCACCTCCTCTGGTCGTACGTTCCGGGTGCGCGGCAAGGGGGTACCGAGGCGCGACGGTATGCGCGGCGACCTGCTGGTCTCCGTCGACGTGGCGGTGCCGCAGAACCTCAGCGGCAAGGCGCGAGAGGCGCTCGAGGCCTACCGCGTCGCGACCGCCGATCACGACCCTCGGCAAAGCCTGTCAGGTGCTGCGACACACGGAGAATGAGATGCGCGACCCGTTCGAACTGACCGACGACACGCCCATCTACGTGATCTCGATTGCGGCGCAGCTGTCCGGCCTGCACCCGCAGACACTTCGCCAGTACGACCGGATGGGACTGGTATCGCCCGGCCGCACCCCGGGACGGGGCCGTCGCTACTCCTCCCGCGATATCTACATGCTCCGTGAGGTGCAGCGGCTCTCCCAGAACGAGGGCATCAACCTTGCCGGGATCAAGCGGATTCTGGAGCTGGAGAACGAGGTCGTCACGCTCCAAGACCGGGTGGCCAGGCTCGAGGCCGACCTCGCGCAGACGCTGTCCGCGGCGGCGGCGATGCTCAGCCAGCTCACCGGCCGGCGTCGCCAGCTCGAGTCCTGACGCCCATCCCACATGGGGCACCTTCGAATCACCCCACGAAACGACAGGCTGAAGAAACTGATATGGACAAGCTGACCACTAAGAGCCAGGAGGCGCTGTCGAGCGCAGTCCAGCTGGCGACTTCTTCCGGCAACCCGCAGGTCGAGCCGGTCCACTTGCTGCTCGGCCTGCTGAGCCAGACCGACGGCACAACCGGACCGCTGCTCGACGCCGTGGGTGCCGACCGTCCGGCGTTGCGCGCCGAGGCGGAGCGGCTGGCCGAGCGGCTACCGAGCGCCGCCGGCTCTACCGTCTCCTCTCCGCAGGTCTCCCGGCCGTTGCTTGCCCTACTCAACGGCGCGGGCAAGATCGCGGCGGACATGGAAGACGAGTACGTCTCCACCGAGCACCTGCTCGCCGCGATGGCCGGTGAGGATGGGGAGGTCGCGAACCTGCTTCGCCGCCACGGGGCCACGCTGGACGCGCTCCGCGCCGCCTTCACGAAGGTGCGAGGCTCGGCGCGGGTCACATCGCCCGATCCCGAAGGCACGTACCAAGCGCTGGAGAAGTACGGCCGGGATCTCACGGCGGAGGCAAGGGCCGGCAAGGTCGACCCGGTGATCGGCCGGGACGCGGAGATCAGGCGGGTCGTGCAGGTCCTGTCCCGGCGTACGAAGAACAACCCGGTCCTGATCGGTGAGCCTGGTGTCGGTAAGACGGCCGTCGTCGAGGGCCTGGCCCAGCGCATCGTTGCCGGTGACGTACCGGAGTCGCTGAAGAATAAGCGACTAGTCGCCCTTGACCTCGGTGCGATGGTGGCCGGGGCGAAGTATCGCGGCGAGTTCGAGGAGCGGCTCAAGGCCGTCCTCAACGAGATCAAGGAGTCGGACGGGCAGATCGTCACTTTCATCGACGAACTGCACACCGTCGTCGGCGCCGGCGCGACCGGCGATTCCGCAATGGATGCGAGCAACATGCTCAAGCCCATGCTCGCCCGCGGTGAGCTGCGGATGGTCGGCGCGACCACGCTGGACGAGTATCGCGAGCACATCGAGAAGGACCCCGCGCTGGAGCGCCGCTTCCAGCAGGTGCTGATCGGCGAGCCATCGGTGGAGGACACGATCGCGATCTTGCGCGGGCTCAAGGGCCGCTACGAGGCCCACCACGAGGTGCAGATCGCCGACTCCGCACTCGTCGCTGCCGCGGCCCTGTCCGACCGTTACATCACCGCGCGATTCCTGCCGGACAAGGCGATCGACCTGGTCGACGAGGCCGCCTCCCGGCTCCGGATGGAGATCGACTCGCGTCCAGTGGAGATCGACGAGCTGCAGCGTGCCGTCGATCGCCTGCGGATGGAGGAGCTCGCCCTGGCCAAGGAGTCCGACGCAGCCTCTCGGGAGCGGCTCGAGCGCCTGCGCAAGGACCTCGCCGACAAGCAGGAGCAGCTGACCGCGCTCACGGCTCGCTGGGAGCGGGAGAAGTCAGCCCTCAACCGAGTCGGCGAGCTGAAGAAGCGCCTCGATGACCTGCGCGGCCAGGCCGAGCGGTCCGAGCGGGACGGCGAGTGGGAGACCGCATCCCGCCTCCTCTATGCCGAAATCCCGGCGGCCGAGCGGGAGCTCGCCGAGGCTAGCGCACCGACAGCCGCCGACGCGCAGGCGGCCCCGATGGTCAAGGAAGAGGTCAGCCCGGACGACGTCGCCGACGTGGTGGCGGCCTGGACCGGCATTCCGGCCGGTCGGCTGCTCGAGGGCGAGACCGCGAAGCTGCTGCGCATGGAGGACGAGCTCAGCCGGCGGGTGGTCGGCCAGGAGGAAGCCGTCCGAGCGGTCTCCGACGCGGTCCGCCGGGCTCGCTCCGGCATCGCCGATCCAGACCGGCCGACCGGATCGTTCCTCTTCCTCGGTCCCACCGGGGTGGGCAAGACCGAGCTGGCCAGGGCGCTTGCCGACTTCCTCTTCGACGACGAGCGCGCCATGGTGCGAATCGACATGAGCGAGTACGGGGAGAAGCACACGGTCTCTCGTCTGGTCGGCGCGCCGCCCGGCTATGTCGGATACGAGGAGGGCGGTCAGCTCACCGAAGCGATCCGCCGTCGCCCGTACTCCGTGGTCTTGCTCGACGAGATCGAGAAGGCCCATCCGGAGGTGTTCGACGTCCTCCTGCAGGTGCTCGACGACGGGCGGCTAACCGACGGCCAGGGTCACACGGTCGACTTCCGCAACACGATCCTCATCCTCACGTCGAACCTCGGGTCGCAGCACCTTACCGACCCGGGGCTGGACGATGCGGCGCGCGAGGATCTCGTGCTCGGCGTGGTCCGACAGTCATTCAAGCCGGAATTCCTCAACCGGCTCGACGACATCGTCGTCTTCCACGCCCTCGGCATGGAGGAGCTGACCTCGATTGTCGACCTGCAGGTCGCGAGGCTTGCCCGCCGGCTAACTGACCGCCGGCTGTCGCTGGAGGTAACGTCGGCGGCCCGCGAGTGGCTCGCCCTGACCGGCTACGACCCGGTCTATGGAGCCCGGCCGCTGCGCCGGCTCGTACAAACCGCGATCGGCGACCAGCTCGCCCGTGGCCTGCTCAGCGGCGACATCCGAGACGGCAACACCGTGACCGTGGACCTCAACCCGGCCAAGGACTCGCTAGAGGTACGCCGCGCCTAGTACGGGGGCGCCGGCCGACTCCCATTGCGGTCCGGGTCGACGTCCGCACGACCGGTAGAAGGGACCCTTCTTCCGACAAGTTCGGCGCAGGGGTCCCTTCTACTGTAGCCACGGGATCCCGTCCGGGCTGATCCGGAACAGTGGACCGTGAGCTCGAAGACGATCACCCTTCTCGAAGATCAATGGACCGCCACATCGAAGTTAGGAGTCGATTCGTCAAGGTGACGGTCCATTTATCTTCGAATCCGCGCGGATTTTCCAGGTCAGGGTCCAGCGTTCGCCCGTCCTGCCTGCTCGGGGCCTTGGCACTGACGCTTCCCGCTCAACGGCGATTTTGGCCACCCGCTGCGAGATCGAGGAATCCTGCCTGGATCACTTAACGAAGGGCGCCGGGCAGCATAGGTTGAGTCCCGTATGGGTCCGTTCGGTGGTGCTTTCCCTTATTGATACAGCGCACGTCACCATGCGAGATCCGCAAGCGCGCGGCGTGGCGTGGGCAGCAGGGGTGGCATCTCCGCTGACTCCTTCGCAGCCGCTCGCCGGGAGGTCGCATGGTCCATATCAGCGTTACGGTCGATGGCGTCGTGCACGACGACGACGTCGAGCCTCGCCTGCTTCTCGTGCACTACCTGCGTGACCGGCTGGGCAAGGCCGGCACGCCGATTGGGTGTGATACGTCCAACTGCGGCGCCTGCACGGTCTTGATGGACGGGTCGAGCGTGAAGAGTTGTACCCTGCTCGCCGCGCAGGCCGACGGTGCCGCGATCACGACGATCGAGGGGCTTGCCCGTGACGGGGAGTGGCACCCCCTCCAGCAGGCGTTCCACGAGGCCCACGCCCTGCAGTGCGGCTACTGCACGCCAGGAATGATCATGGCCTCGATCGACCTGCTCAGCCGGAATCGCGACCCCAGCGACGAGCAGATCAGGGACGGGCTGGAAGGCAACCTCTGCCGGTGCACCGGTTATCAGAACATCGTCAGCGCGATCCGGACCGCGGGCGCGGCCATGCGGGCCGGCGGCGACGGCGAGGCCACCGCCCGGGCCGGAGAGGGGGTGCCGGCATGACCGACGTCGCCGAACGCTCGGCCGGGATTGTCGGGCAGCCGATCCTTCGCAAGGAAGACGCCCGGCTCCTCACCGGTCAGACGAGCTGGACGGACAACATCCAGCTACCCGGCATGCTCTACTGCGCGATCCTGCGCAGTCCGATGGGACACGCCCGGATCAACCGGGTGAATGTCTCCGCGGCGAAGGATCGGCCGGGGGTCGTGGCCGCGTTCAGCGGTGCCGACCTCGCCGACTCCTGGTCGTCGCTGCCGACGGCGTGGGTGGTCTCCGCCGACATGAAGTCTCCACCCCACCTGCCGCTGGCGACCGACAAGGTCCGCTACACGGGCGACGGTGTCGCCGTCGTGCTCGCCACCGACCGGTACGCCGCGGCTGACGCGTTGGATGCCATCGAGGTCGACTACGAGCCGCTCCCGGCCGTCATCGACATGACGGCCGCACAGCGGGACGGCTCCCCGCTCGTACACGACGACGTGCCCAACAACCGGTGCTTCACGTACCGCGAGGACTGGGGCGATTACGAGTCCACCAAACAAGGCGAAGTTGTCACGATCAAGCGCCGGTATATCAACCAGCGGCTGGTGCCGAACGCCCTGGAGCCGCGCGCGGTGGTCGCGACGGCGATTCCGGCGACCGGTGAGGTCACCGTATGGAGTTCCACGCAGGTCCCGCATTTCGTCCGCGTTTTCCTCGCGCTCAACACCGGCTGGCCGGAGCAGAAGATCCGGATCATCGCGCCGGATGTGGGCGGCGGCTTCGGGTCCAAGCTCGACGTGTACGCCGAGGAGGTCATCGTTCCGGTCCTCGCCCAGAAGCTGGGTAGGCCGGTGAAGTGGACGGAGTCCCGGAGCGAGGGCTACCTCGCGACCATTCACGGTAGGGATCTGATCCAAGACGTCGAGATGACAGTTTCCCGCGACGGCATCGTCAAGGGGCTCAAGGTCGACCTCACTGTCGACATGGGCGCGTATCTCCAGCTCCTCACGCCGGCCATCCCGCTGCTCGGCCGCTACATGTACCCGGGCATCTACAAGTTCGAGGCCCACACGCTCACGTGCCAGGGGATCTTCACCAACAAAACGCCGACGGACGCCTATCGAGGCGCGGGCCGGCCGGAGGCCACGTTCGTGATTGAGCGGATCATGGACGATGCTGCCGCCGAGCTCGGTATGGAACCGATGGAGTTCCGCCGGCGAAACTGGATCAAGAGGGAGGAGTTCCCATACCGGACGGTCAGCGGGCTCGAGTACGACAGCGGTGACTATGAGGCGGCCACCGAGCGTGCTCTGGCGCTGCTCGAGTACGACAAGCTGCGCGCCGAGCAGGCCGAGCGGCGGCAGCGGAGCGACACGGTGCAGGTCGGCATCGGCATCTCGACGTACACGGAGATGTGCGGGCTGGCGCCGTCGCGGTGGCTCGGCGAGACCGG
>JBKOZJ010000042.1:0-46665 GCA_046725875.1 Actinomycetota bacterium | reverse complement strand
CGGGACATCACTGGGGGCTGTGCGGGCGATCTGTTCGGTAGTGCGTAAACTGACCGCTGGTGCGCTCGTGAAGGCTTTCACAAGCGCGCCTTCCTAAGAAACAGCGGCACCACCCTGCAGATGTTGGGATGCGACTGCGCGTGACCGAGACAAGGACAGCCGACCGGCAAGACGACGCCGATGTGATCGTCGTCGGGGCTGGTCCGGCTGGCTCGACCACGGCGTATTACCTGGCCCAGGCGGGCCTCAGCGTGTTGCTTCTCGAGAAGTCCGCGTTCCCAAGGGAAAAGGTGTGCGGCGACGGTCTGACGCCGCGGGCGGTCAAGACGCTGGTCAAGATGGGCATCGACGTCAGCCCGGAAGCCGGCTGGCTGCGCAACCAAGGATTGCGGATCATCGGCGGTGGCATGCGCCTCGAGCTGCGTTGGCCGGAGCTCGCCGCGTACCCGGACTACGGGCTGGTCAGGCAGCGAACCGACTTCGACGACATTCTGGCCAAGCAGGCGGTGAAAGCCGGCGCCCAGCTTCGCGAATCCATCAACGTGACCGGGCCCATTGTGGACGAGCGGACCAGACGAATCGTGGGTGTCCGAGCCCGGCAAGCCACCGATCCCACCGCCGGGGAGGCCGCGGGCGAGAACGGTCGGCGTAAGGCGGGCGGCGAGGCACCCGGTGAGCCTCTGGAGTTCCGCGCCCCGCTCGTCGTCGCTGCGGACGGCAACTCCACCCGGCTGTCCCTTGCGATGGGTCTGCGCAAGCGGGATGACCGGCCGATGGGGGTGGCGGTCCGGACCTACTACCGGACGCCCCGCCACGACGACGACTGGCTGGAGTCCTGGCTCGAGCTATGGGACCGGCGCACCGGCGAGCATCGGCTGCTGCCCGGCTATGGCTGGGTCTTCGGCATGGGCGACGGCACTTCGAACGTCGGCCTCGGCCTGCTCAACACGAGCAAGGCATTCCAGAACATCGATTACAAGGAGCTGTTGAGAACCTGGCTCGGCGGTCTCCCCCCAGAGTGGGGCTTCACCGAGGAGAACCGAGCCCAGCCGATCCGCGGCGCCGCATTGCCGATGGGCTTCAACCGACAGCCGCACTACACCCGCGGGCTGCTGTTGGTGGGCGATGCCGGCGGGATGGTGAACCCGTTCAATGGCGAGGGCATCGCGTACGCGATGGAGTCCGCCGAACTGGCCGCAGACATGATCCTGCAGAGCCTGGTGCGGCAGTCGGCGACCGACCGCGAGCGTGTCCTCGAGAGCTACCCGGGAGTGCTGAAGGAGCGGTACGGCGGCTACTACACGCTCGGCCGTCTCTTCGTGAAGGCAATCGGCAACCCCCAGCTGATGAAGTTCGCCACGAAGCACGCGCTGCCGCATCCCGTACTCATGCGGCTCACGCTGAAGCTGCTTGCGAACCTCACCGACCCGCGCGACGGCGACGCGATGGACCGCCTCATCAACGCGATGTCCAGGCTCGCTCCCGCGGCCTGACCCGTGAAGGGAAACACTAAGATGCCCAGGCAGCCCGTTGCGCCGATGCAGGCAGTTGCTTCCTGGCAGCAGGCCTCCTCCTACCGGCGCCGCATGAACCGAGTGAGGAGTCCGGCGTGAATCCGTACCTGCCGATAATCGTGCTCGGCGCCATCGCCGCCGGGTTCGCTGTTTTCTCCCTCTTCGCCGGCGCCCTAGCCGGTGGACCCAAGCGCTACAACCGGGCGAAGCTCGACGCCTACGAGTGCGGCATCGAACCCACGCCGCAACCGGCGGGGGGTGGCCGCTTTCCGGTCAAGTACTACCTGACCGCCATGCTCTTCATCGTCTTCGACGTGGAGATCGTCTTCCTGTATCCGTGGGCCGTCACGTTCAAGCAGCTCGATCCGCCCATCTTCGGGTTGATCGAGATGGCCCTGTTCATCGTCACCGTCTTCGTCGCCTATGTGTACGTCTGGCGGCGGGGCGGGCTCGAGTGGGACTGAGCGCATGGGCATCGAGGAAAAGGTCCCGAGCGGCATCCTGCTCTCCACGGTCGAGAAGCTCGCCGGCCTGATACGGAAGAACTCCCTCTGGCCGGCGACGTTCGGCCTGGCGTGCTGCGCCATCGAGATGATCGCCACCGGTGCCGGCCGGTACGACTTGGCTCGGTTCGGTATGGAGGCGTTCCGTGCGTCGCCGCGGCAGGCCGACCTGATGATCGTGGCCGGCCGGGTCAGTCAGAAGATGGCCCCGGTGCTCCGGCAGATCTACGACCAGATGCCCGAGCCCAAGTGGGTGCTCTCGATGGGCGTGTGTGCGTCGTCCGGCGGGATGTTCAACAACTACGCGATCCTGCAGGGCGTCGACCATGTGGTGCCGGTGGACATCTACCTCCCCGGCTGCCCGCCGCGCCCCGAGATGCTGATGTACGCGATCCTCAAGCTGCACGACAAGATCGAGCACATGCCCCTCGGTGTGGACCGGGCGCGGGCTGCCAAGGAGGCCGAGGCGGCCGCACTCGCCGCGACGCCAACCTCGCAGATGAAAGGCCTGCTGCGGTGACTGTCGACGAGAGCTTCCTGCCAGGTGACGTGCCCGCACGGCGCGGCATGTTCGGCGTCGACGGCACGGGCGACACCTCGGGCTACGGGCGGCTGGTCCGCCGCGTCGATACACCCGGCGCGTCTCCCAGGCCGTACGGAGGCTACTTCGACGAGGTGGCGGACGAGCTCCACGCGGTCTTGGGCGATGGCGAGGTCGGCTGGGACGACGCGATCGAGAAGGTGGTCGTCGATCGTGGCGAGATGACTTTTTTCGTACGGAGGGGTCGCCTCCGCGAGGTTGCCCGGCGCCTCCGCGACGAGCCTCCATTGCGTTTCGAGTTCTGCTCCGGTGTGTCCGGGGTGCACTACCCCGACGAGTCGAGCCGCGAACTGCACGCGGTCTACCACCTCCGCTCGATCACCCACAACCGGATGCTCCGGCTCGAGGTCACCGCACCGGATGGCGACCCGCACATCCCCTCGCTCGTGTCCGTTTATCCCACGCTCGACTGGCACGAACGAGAGACTTACGACTTCTTCGGCATCGTCTTCGACGGTCACCCGGCACTGACCCGAATCGAGATGCCGGACGACTGGGTGGGCTATCCACAGCGGAAGGACTACCCGCTCGGCGGCATCCCCGTGGAATACAAGGGCGCCCAAATCCCGCCCCCCGACGAGAGGCGTGCCTACTCGTGACCGACGCGTTCACGACAACCTCGACTCGGCTCGGCGACGGTGATGTGACCGAGGGCCGGGTCTACACAGTCAGCGGCCGTGATTGGGACGAGGTTGTCGGCGACCTCGGCGAGGCTCGCGAGGAACGGGTCGTCGTCAATATGGGTCCGCAGCACCCGTCCACGCATGGCGTGCTGCGGCTGATCCTCGAGCTCGATGGAGAGACCGTCACCGAGGCGAGGTGTGGGATTGGATACCTCCACACCGGGATCGAGAAGAACTGCGAATACCGGACGTACACCCAGGGTGTGACGTTCGTGACCCGCGCGGACTATCTCATGCCGTTCTTCAACGAGGTTGCCTACTGCCTGGCGGTGGAGCGGCTGCTGGGCATCGAGAACCAGGTGCCCGAGCGGGCCAACGTCATCAGGATCCTGCTGATGGAGCTGAACCGGATCTCCTCGCATCTGGTGGCACTTGGGACCGGCGGCCTGGAGATCGGCGCTACCACTGTCGCGACGGCCTGCTTCCGGGAGCGGGAGCTCGTACTCGACGTCTTCGAGATGATCACCGGCCTGCGGATGAACCACGGATACATCCGCCCCGGCGGGCTCGCCCAGGATCTGCCGCCGGGTGCCGTCGACAAGACCCGTGACCTGATCAAGCTGCTCGCCAAGCGGTTCCGCGACTACGAGCAGCTGCTCAACGCCAACCCGATCTGGCTGCGCCGGACCAAGGGCATCGCCTACCTCGATCTGACAGGCTGCATCGCGCTCGGCGTCACCGGGCCGGTCCTGCGGGCCACCGGCCTGCCATCCGACCTGCGCAAGTCTCAGCCGTACTGCCGCTACGAGAAGTACGAGTTCGAGACGATCACGCTTACGGGCGCGGATGCCTACGACCGGTATCTGATCCGAGTGCTCGAGATGAAGGAGTCACTCAAGATCGTCGAGCAGTGCCTCGACCGGCTCCAGCCGGGTCCCGTGATGGTCGCGGACAAGAAGATCGCCTGGCCGGCCCAGCTGTCCCTCGGCGGCGATGGCCTGGGGAACTCGCTGGACCATATCCGGAAGATCATGAGCACGTCGATGGAGGCGCTCATCCATCACTTCAAACTGGTAACTGAGGGCTTCCGGGTGCCGGCCGGGCAGGTTTACACAGCCGTCGAGTCGCCCCGCGGCGAGCTCGCCTGCCATATGGTCAGCGACGGCGGCACGCGCCCATACCGCGTACACTTCCGCGACCCGTCGTTCGCCAACCTGCAGGCCGTCGCCGCGATGTGCGAGGGCGGTCTGGTCGCAGATGTGATCACCGCGATCGCCTCGCTCGACCCGGTCATGGGTGGGGTGGACCGATGAGTCAATCCCGACACCCCTCGGTACGCGTGGCGGGCGTGGTTCCGATTCTCATGAGTCGATGACAGGTGGGTGTTGATGGCACTAGCTGAGGACATGCTGGATCGGCTGAACCAGGATGCCGCGGAGATCATCGGGCGCTACCCGCAGCCCGGCTCGGCCCTGCTGCCGCTGCTGCACCTCCTGCAGTCAGAGGAGGGGTACGTCAGCCCGGACGGCATCGAGTGGGCCGCACGCATACTCGGCCTGACCACGGCCGAAGTCGCCGGCGTGGTGACCTTCTACACCATGTACAAGCGCCGCCCGGTGGGCGACTACCACGTCGGCGTGTGTACGAACACCCTCTGTGCGGTCATGGGCGGTGACGCCATCTTCGCCGCTCTCAAGGAGCACCTCGACGTCGGCAACGACGAGACCACCGAGGACGGCAAGGTCACCCTCGAGCACATCGAGTGCAACGCGGCCTGCGACTTCGCGCCCGTGGTGATGGTCAACTGGGAGTTCTTTGACAACCAGACGCCGGAGTCGGCAAGGGAACTCGTGGACCGGTTGCGGGCCGGGGACCCGCCGGCCCCCACCCGCGGTGCGAACAGCCTTTGTACGTGGCGCGAGGCGAGCCGCGTCCTCGCCGGATTCTCGGACGGCCGGGCGACCGAGGGGGTAACCGCCGGGCCCGCTACTCTCGTCGGGCTGCAGATCGCCAAGGAGCGCGGCTGGACCGCTCCGGAGCCCGGAAAGAGAGGGCAGGAGCACGCTTCCGAGGGCACCGGCGAGCAAGGGGGAACCAGTGAGTGAAACCGCCCTGCTGACTCCCGTACTGTCAGCGCACTGGGACGAAGCGGACAGCTTTACCCTTGCCGCGTACAAACGTCACGGCGGCTACGAGGCACTCCCCGCAGCGTTCGGCATGCACCCGGACGCCGTGATCCAGGCCGTCAAAGACTCGATTCTGCGCGGCCGTGGCGGCGCGGGCTTCGCGACCGGCATGAAGTGGGGGTTTATCCCAAAGGGCGACGGCAAACCGCACTACCTCGTCGTCAACGCCGACGAGTCTGAGCCGGGGACCTGCAAGGACGTTCCGCTGATGCTGGCCGACCCGCACGTGCTCATCGAGGGCGCCATCATCGCCTCCTACGCGATCCGCGCGAGCCACGCATTTATCTATGTACGTGGCGAAGTCCTGCACGTCGTCCGGCGGCTGCGGCATGCGGTACAAGAGGCCTACGAGGCGGGTTACCTGGGTCGCAACATTCTCGGCAGCGGCTACGACCTCGAGCTTGTCGTACACTCCGGCGCCGGGGCGTACATCTGCGGCGAGGAGACGGCGATGCTCGACTCGCTCGAGGGTCGACGCGGCCAGCCGCGGTTGCGGCCCCCGTTCCCGGCCGTCGCCGGGCTCTATGCCGCCCCGACCGTGGTGAACAACGTCGAGTCGATCGCCAGCGTGCCGTCGATCATCGCCAACGGTGCCGGTTGGTTCGCCGGGCTGGGCACGGACAAATCAACCGGCTACGGCTTCTTCTCGCTGTCCGGCCACGTGACCAGGCCGGGACAGTATGAGGCGCCGCTCGGCGTGACGCTGCGCCAGCTCCTCGACCTCGCCGGCGGCGTCCGGGCGGGCCACGAGCTGAAGTTCTGGACCCCCGGCGGTTCCTCCACCCCCCTCCTCACGGCCGCGCACCTCGACGTGCCGCTGGACTTCGAGTCGGTGGCTGCGGCGGGTTCCATGCTCGGCACCCGAGCGCTGCAGATTTTCGACGAGACCACTTGCGCCGTGCGTGCGGCGCTGCGCTGGACCGAGTTCTACGCTCACGAGTCTTGCGGCAAGTGCACCCCCTGCCGCGAGGGGACCTACTGGATGGTGCAGATTCTCGACCGGCTGGAACACGGCGAAGGCCAGCCCGACGAGCTCGACGAGCTCCTTGACATCTGCGACAACATCCTGGGCAGATCGTTCTGCGCGCTCGCCGACGGCGCCGTGGCCCCCATCACCTCGACCATCCAGTACTTCAGGGACGAATACATCACCCACCTCAAGGAGGGTGGCTGCCCGTTCGATCCGGCCGCCGCCGCCCTCTTCGGCCAGTCCCCGGCGGGAAGTGCGACCCGATGACCGACGAGAAGACCGCCAGGAGCCTTCCGACCCCGGCACCCGAGCTGGTGTCGTGCACGATCGACGGCATCGACATCACGGTGCCGAAGGGCATGCTCGTCATCCGGGCCGCGGAGGCGCTCGGCATCGAGATACCGCGCTTCTGCGACCATCCGCTGCTCGATCCGGTTGGTGCCTGTCGGCAGTGCCTGGTCGAGGTCGAGGGCCAGCGCAAGCCGCTCACGTCATGCACGACTACGGTCACCGACGGCATGGTGGTGCAGACCCAGCACGCATCGCGGGTCGCGGACAAGGCGCAGCAGGGCATCATGGAGCTGCTGCTCATCAACCACCCGCTGGACTGCCCGATCTGCGACAAGGGCGGGGAGTGCCCGCTGCAGAACCAGGCGATGACCAACGGGCGCTCTGACTCCCGCTTTCTGGACCGGAAGCGGACCTTCGAGAAGCCGATCCCGATCTCCTCGCAGGTCTTGCTCGACCGGGAGCGGTGCGTGTTGTGTGCGCGGTGCACCCGCTTCTCGGACCAGATTGCCGGCGACCCGTTCATCGAGATGCTCGAGCGTGGCGCGCTGCAGCAGGTCGGCATCTACCAGGAGAAGCCGTTCGAGTCTTACTTCTCCGGCAACACCATTCAGATCTGTCCGGTCGGCGCGCTTACCTCCGCGATGTACCGCTTCCGGGCCCGCCCGTACGACCTGATCTCCTCGCCGTCGACCTGCGAGCACTGTGCCTCCGGCTGCGCGCTGCGGGTCGACCACCGGCGCGGCAAGGTGATGCGGAGGCTCGCCGGCGACGACCCGGCGGTGAACGAGGAGTGGAACTGCGACAAGGGCCGCTTCGCCTTCTGGTACGCGGTGCAATCAGATCGGCTTACTCATCCGCTTGTACGAGACGAGGACGGCGTGCTGGTCGCTGCGTCGTGGGCGGAAGCGTTCGCAGTGGCGGCTCGGGGACTAGAGCGGGCACGTGGCCGGGCTGCGGTCCTGACCGGCGGACGGGTGACGCTCGAGGATGCGTACGCGTACTCCAAATTCGCCCGGCTGGCGCTTGGCACCAACGACATCGACTTCCGGGCCCGCCCGCACTCGGCGGAGGAGGCCGATTTCCTCGCCTCCAGAGTGGCCGCGTTGGGGCCCACCCCAACCTACGCCGCGCTCGAGAACGCGCCGGCGGTCCTACTCGTCTCGTTCGAGCCGGAGGAGGAGTCGCCGATCGTCTTCCTGCGGCTGCGCAAGGCCGCGGCCAAGCGCGGCACGCGGGTCTTCTCGGTCGCGCCGTTCGCGTCGGCTGGGTTGACGAAGTTGGAGGGCACGCTCGTCAAATGCGTTCCAGGCGGTGAGGCTGCCCTGCTCGCTGATACGCTCGCCGACGGCGGCGAGTTGTCCGACGTCTTGCACGAGCCTGGCGCCATCATCCTTCTCGGAGAGCGGGCGGCGACCTCTACCGGGCTTTTCTCCCAGGCTGTCAAGGTTGCCCGGGCGACCGGGGCGATTTTCGGCTGGGTTCCGCGACGGGCCGGTGAGCGAGGAGCGCTTGACGCGGGAGCGCTGCCCGTCCTGCTGCCAGGTGGCAGACCGGTCGTCGACCCGACCGCGCGGTCCGAGGTCGCCACGGTCTGGCGGGTGGCTGACCTGCCTGCGGTCCCCGGACGCGGCACTGACGGGATCGTTGCCGCCGCTCGACGGGGTGACCTCGGCGCGCTGGTAGTTGGCGGCCTCGAGATGGACGACCTGCCCGACCCGCAAGCCGCCCGCGCGGCCATCGAAGCCGTGCCATTCGTGGTCAGCCTGGAGCTGCGGACCAGCGCCGAGACGGAGCTTGCCGACGTCGTCTTCCCGGTGGCGCCCGTCGCCGAGAAGGACGGCACCTTCGTCAACTGGGAGGGCCGCATGCGCGAGTTCCACGCCGCTCTGCGCGACACCGGTGCGCAGCCCGACCTGCGGGTGCTGCATGGAATCGCCGACGAGATGGACGTCGAGCTGCGGCTGCCGGACCCCCTCGCCGCGCGCCGCGAGCTCGCGGCGCTCGGATCATGGCAGGGGGCGCGGGCCACCGAGCCATTGGTCTCGCCCGAGCTCCCGGCACAGCCGGCCGAGGGCGAGGCGGTCCTCGCCACCTGGCGGCTGCTGCTCGACCGCGGCCGGATGCAGGACGGCGAGCCCTACCTCGCGGCTACCGCGCGGCGCCCGACCATCCGGCTGTCAAAGGCGACGGCCGCCGCGATCGGCTCGGCCGAGGGCGACGAGGTCACGGTCGCTAACGACCGTGGTGAGATCACTTTGCCGCTCGAGATCACCGAGATGCCTGACGGCGTGATCTGGCTGCCGGCCAACTCGCCCGGCTCCGAGGTGCGGCGACAGCTCGCCGCCGACGCAGGCGCCCTCGTCCGGGTAGCCGCCCCGGCGGGCGGCTCCGGAGGTGCCTTATGAGTACGTACCCGAGCGCCAACCTGCGCCTGCAGGACGAGACGCCGGCTCCGTCCGAGCTTGCGACCTTCGGCGCCGATCCATGGTGGCTCGTGCTCCTCAAGGCCGTGGTGATCTTTGTCTTCCTTGTGGTCACCGTGCTGCTGCTGATCTGGGCCGAGCGGCGGGTAGCGGCCCGCATGCAGCAGCGGATCGGCCCGAACCGGGTCGGCCCCTTCGGCCTCCTGCAGTCGCTGGCGGACGGGATCAAGCTCGCCCTCAAGGAAGACATAATCCCCGCGGCCGCGGATCGCGCGGTCTTCATCTTGGCACCGGCGATCGCCGCCACCACCGCCCTACTGACCTTCGCGGTCATCCCGTTCGGGCCGGAGGTCTCGATCTTCGGTCAGCAGACCCGGTTGCAACTCACCGACCTGCCGGTGGGTGTGCTGTTCGTCCTCGCCATGACGTCAATCGGCATTTACGGCATCGTGCTCGGCGGCTGGGCGTCCGGCTCGACGTATCCGCTGCTCGGCGGGCTGCGGTCCGCCGCGCAGCTGATCTCCTATGAGGTTGCGATGGGCCTGTCCTGGGTCGCGGTCTTCCTCTACGCCGGGACGATGTCCACCTCCCAGATCGTCGAGGCCCAGGCGCACAGCAGCGCCCGGGAGTTCCTCGGTACGACCATCCACCTCCCGTCGTGGTATGCAATCGTGCTGCTGCCGTCGTTCCTCATCTACCTGGTCGCGATGGTGGGGGAGACCAACCGGGCGCCATTCGACCTGCCGGAGGGCGAGACCGAGCTGGTGGGCGGCTTCCACACCGAGTACTCGTCGCTGAAGTTCGCGCTGTTCTTTCTCGCCGAGTACGTGAGCATGGTGACCGTCTCGGCCCTCGCGACAACCCTCTTCCTCGGCGGCTGGCGAGCACCCTGGCCGATATCGATCTGGGACGGGGCGAATAGCGGCTGGTGGCCAGTCCTGTGGTTCCTCGCCAAGCTCGCCCTCGTGCTCTTCGGCTTTCTGTGGTTGCGTTGGACGCTGCCGCGCCTGCGCTACGACCAGTTCATGAGGTTGGGCTGGAAGGTGCTGATCCCAGCCGGGCTCGCCTGGGTTCTGCTGGTGGCCACCATCCAGACGCTGCGCGAGGAGGATCTAACGGTCGAGCCACGCGACGTGCTCCTGATCGGCGGGATCGTGATCGGCGCGATCGTCGTGCTGACCTACATCGCCGACCTCGTCGGCGTGGTTCGGGAGCGGCGAAAGGCGGCCGAGCCCAAGGCCGCCGAGTTCGATCCATTCGCGGGGGGCTACCCGGTGCCGCCGCTACCGGGTCAGACGATGCCGGCGATTCGCAGCCGCGTCGAGCGCCCGGCCGTACCCGCTGCGGTGGAAAGCGACGGTCCGGCGGCGCCACCCGAGCAAGAGGAGCGCAAGGAGGAACCCCGTGCCTAAGTTCCTGGACTCGATCGCGGGCTTTGGTGTCACCTTCCGGACGATGTTTCGGAAGCCGAACACGGAGTTCTACCCAGAGGAAAAGAAGCCGGTAGCGCCCCGATTCCACGGCCGTCACCAGCTCAACCGGCACCCGGACGGTCTCGAGAAGTGCATCGGTTGCGAGCTGTGCGCGTGGGCGTGCCCGGCCGATGCGATCTACGTCGAAGGTGCTGACAACACCGAGACGGAGCGCTACTCGCCCGGTGAGCGCTACGGCCGGGTGTATCAGATCAACTACCTGCGGTGCATCTTCTGTGGGCTGTGCATCGAGGCATGCCCGACGCGGGCGCTGACGATGACGAACGTGTATGAGCTCGCCGACGACAACCGCGCCGACCTCATTTATGAGCGGCAGGACCTGCTCACCCCGCTCGAGCCGGGCATGATCGCGCCGCCGCATCCGATGTATCCCGGAACGACCGAGAAGGACTACTACGACGGCAAGGTAACCGGCTCGCATCCGTACCAGGAGGTCACGCCGGTGCCGGGCGAGACGGCTCCCGCGGTTCGCACCCGTGGCCAAGTCGAGCCGGACGACTCGGCCGTCGACCACGCGACAACGCAGCCGGCTGAGGCGGAAAGGCCATGAGCGTGACCCTGCATACCGTCAGCATCCTCGCCGCGGAGACGAAGACGTCCACCGGGGAGAGCGTGGCCTTCTGGATCCTCGGGCCGCTGGCGGTGCTCGCCGCGCTTGGCATGCTCCTTGTCCGAAAGGCGGTGCACAGCGCGCTGTTCCTCGCCTTCGTAATGCTGACCCTCGCGGTGTTCTATCTCGTCCAAGGCGCGCTCTTCCTCGGCGTCGTACAGATCATCGTCTACACGGGCGCGATCATGATGCTGTTCCTCTTCGTACTCATGATCGTCGGGGTGGACTCGTCCGACTCGTTGATCGAAACCATTCGCGGACAGCGGATCGCGGCCGCGGTCGCCGGTCTTGGATTCGGGATCCTGCTCGTCGCCGTGATCGGCAACGCTTCGGTGAGCGGGATGGCGGGGCTCGCGACCGCGAACGCGAACGGCAACGTCCAAGGCCTTGCGGCGCTGATGTTCACGAGGTATGTCTGGGCGTTCGAGATCACCAGCGCGCTGCTGATCACGGCCGCGCTCGGCGCGATGGTCCTCACGCATAGGGAGCGGGCCGAGCGGCGGCGCCCTCAGCGCGAGCTCGCCGAGGCGCGGTTCAAGGAGGCGAAGCAGGTTACGCCGCTGCCACCGTCGGGCGTCTACGCCAGGCACAACGCGGTCGACACCCCGGCGCTGCTCCCCGACGGCACGCCTGCGGAGCTCTCCGTGTCCAAGGTGCTCCAGGTGCGCGGCGACGTCCGGGCCATCGCAGCTGCCCGCGGTCTGACCGAAGCCACTGCCATTGAGGACGAACGCGAAGCCACCGAGGGCAGCCAACTCGGAAAGGGGCCAACGCCGTGATCACAGCAACCACCAGGGCGGGCGGCGTGCCGAAGCGGGCGAAAAGTTCGAGGGGTGCCTCATGAACCCCGCCAACTATCTCTACCTGTCCGCACTGCTGTTCACTATCGGCGCCGCGGGCGTGCTGATCCGGCGGAACGCGATCGTCGTCTTTATGTCGGTCGAGCTGATGCTCAACGCCGTGAACCTGAGCTTCGTCGCTTTCGCGAGAATCAACGGCAACTTGGACGGGCAGGTGGCGGCGTTCTTCGTCATGGTCGTCGCCGCCGCCGAGGTCGTGGTCGGGCTGTCCATCATCGTGATGATCTTCCGTACCCGCAGGTCGGCATCGGTCGATGACGCGAGCCTGCTCAAGTACTAGGAGACCAGGTGACCGGTATGTCAGTGCTGGCCGCGGCGAGTCCGCTCGGCTCCGTCGTGGCCGCCCAGCCGCAGAATGCGGTCACCGCCACCGGTGTCGAGAAGGGCGCCTGGGTAGTGATCGCGCTGCCGCTGCTCGGCGCCGCGGTCCTCCTGCTGGCCGGGCGGGCAGCGAACCGTTGGGGGCACTGGTTCGCCGTACTCATGAGCGTGGGCAGCTTCGCATACGCGGTCGCCGTTCTCGTTGCGCTGCTCGACCACCCGGCCGAACAGCGAGCGCGCGACGTGCACCTCTTCAGCTGGATCTCGGCCGGCAGCTTCAACGTCGATGTCGGCTTGCTGATGGACCCGCTCTCGATCAGCTTCGCGCTGCTCATCACCGGGGTGGGCTCGCTGATCCACATCTATTCCGTCGGTTACATGGCCCGCGACCCGGAGCGGCGCCGCTACTTCTCGTACCTCAACCTCTTCCTCGCGGCGATGCTCCTGCTCGTGCTCGGCGACAGCTTCTTGTCGCTGTATGTCGGCTGGGAAGGTGTCGGCCTCGCGTCCTATCTGCTGATCGGGTTCTGGCAGCACAGGCCGAGCGCCGCCGTCGCCGCTAAGAAGGCATTCGTGGTGAACCGGGTCGGCGACTTCGGGCTCACCGTCGCGATCATCCTGATGTTCGCGACGTTCGGGCGGGTCGATTTCGCCGGCGTGTTCGACGGCGCACAGTCGGGCTCGGTGAGCCGGACGACGCTCACGGTGATGGGGCTGCTGCTCCTGCTGGGGGCGTGCGGCAAGTCGGCTCAGCTCCCACTGCAGTCCTGGTTGATGGACGCGATGGAGGGCCCGACGCCCGTGTCGGCGCTCATCCATGCCGCGACCATGGTGACGGCCGGTGTCTACCTGATCGTGAGAGCCAACCCGATCTTCGATCTAGCGCCGGATGCACAGCTTGCGGTGATGATTGTCGGCGCGGCGACGCTGCTCTTCGGCGCGATCATCGGCTGCGCGAAGGACGACATCAAACGGGCGCTCGCCGCGTCGACCATTAGCCAGATCGGCTACATGGTCCTCGCCGCCGGCGCCGGAGCGCTCGGCTACGCGTTCGCGATCATGCACCTACTCACCCACGGCTTCTTCAAGGCCGGCCTCTTCCTTGGCGCGGGCTCGGTCATGCATGGCATGAACGACGAGGTCGACATGCGGAAGTATGGCGGCCTTGCCCGGGTCATGCCGATCACCTTTGCCACCTTCGGCCTCGCCTACCTCGCCATCATCGGGGTGCCGCCGCTGTCCGGCTTCTACTCCAAGGACAAGATCATCGAAGTGGCGTTCGACCAGGGCGGAACCCGCGGCTGGATCCTCGGCGGCGCAGCGCTCCTGGGTGCCGGCATCACTGCCTTCTACATGACCCGTGTGGTGATCATGACATTCTTCGGCGAGCAGCGCTGGGAAAGGGACGCCCACCCGCACGAGTCGCCGCGGGTCATGACCTGGCCGATGATCCTGCTCGCGGTCGGGTCGGTCGCGGCCGGCTTCCTGCTTGCGTTCCGCAGCAGGTTCGAGAACTGGCTCGAGCCCGTCATCGGCCCCCATGCCGAGGAGGAACACCTGCTCGCACCGGCCGCGGTCACCGGGATAACGCTCGGCATCGTCGCTCTCGGCATACTTCTCGCCGTCATGCAGTACGCCCGCCGGGCCATTCCGCGTACCGCGCCCGCTGCGGTGTCGTTCGCCACCGTAGCCGCGCGCAAGGACCTCTACGAAGACGGCGTAAACGAGGCGCTCCTCATGCGGCCGGGTCAGTACCTCACCCGGTCGCTGGTCTTCCTCGACAACAAGGGCCTGGACGGGATCGTCAACGGGCTAGCAGCCTTGATCGGCGGGTCGTCGGGGCGGATTCGGCGGTTGCAGACCGGCTTCGTCCGCTCGTACGCCCTGTCCATGTTCGGCGGCGCGGCCCTGGTCGTCGCCGCTCTGCTGCTGGTGAGGCTGTGAGATGACCGACTTCCCCTGGCTCACCGCAATCGGCGTGGTGCCGCTCGTCGGCGCCGCCCTCATCGCCGTGGTGCCGCGCAACCGGCCGGTCGTCGCCAAGCAGATTGCCCTGCTCGCCTCGCTCGCGGTGGCCGGCCTTGTGATCGCGATGGCGACGCAGTACGACGCGAACGCCGCGGGCTACCAGTTCGAGGAAAGGCACGAGTGGATTCGGGCCTTCGGGGTCCACTACGCGCTCGGTGTGGACGGCATCGCCCTCATTCTCATCGCGCTCGCGGCCTTTCTCGTCCCGGTCGTCATCCTCGCCGCGTGGCACGAACCGGACCCCGATAGGGGGGCGGTTCGTGCCGACGCCCCGGACGTAGCCGCGCCAGACCCATCCACCGGCGCGGCCGCCAATACATACCAACCCAGGGACGGCGGGCCAGCCCGGGCTGGCAGGGATGTGGTAACCGGGAGGCCCTCGGGGGGCGGAGCCCCCCGAGTGAAGACGTTCTTCGCCCTGATTTTGGTCATCGAGACCATGATGGTCGGGGTCTTTGCGGCCACCGACGTCTTCCTCTTTTATGTCTTCTTCGAGGCGATGCTCGTCCCGATGTATTTCCTCATCGGAAGCTTCGGGGGTCCGCAGCGGTCCTACGCCGCGGTCAAGTTCCTGCTCTACAGCCTCGTCGGCGGCCTGCTGATGCTCGCCGCCCTGATCGGTCTCTTCGTCGTCTCCTCCGACCAGCTTCAAGCCGGCACCTTCGACCTGCAGGAGCTGGTTGGCGCCATCCGCGACGGCTCGCTCGCCATCGATCCGGACATCGAGAAGCTGCTGTTCGGTGGGTTCTTTATTGCCTTCGCCATAAAGGCGCCGATGTGGCCATTCCACACATGGCTGCCGGACGCCGCCGCCGAGGCCACGCCCGGCAGCGCCGTCCTCTTGGTTGGCGTGCTCGACAAGGTTGGCACCTTCGGGATGCTCCGCTACTGCCTGCTCCTCTTCCCGGCCGCGTCGAGGTACTTTACGCCGGCGATCATCGTGCTCGCCGTTGTTGGTATCGTGTACGGGGCGCTGCTCGCGATCGGTCAAACCGACATCAAGCGCCTCATCGCGTACACCTCGGTGTCCCACTTCGGCTTCATCATCCTGGGCATCTTCGCGATGACCACCCAGGGTCAGTCGGGATCGACGCTCTACATGCTTAACCACGGCGTCTCGACGGCCGCGCTTTTCCTCATCGCCGGCTTCCTGATATCACGGCGGGGATCGCGGCTGATTGCCGACTACGGAGGAGTGCAATCGGTGGCACCGGTCCTGGCCGGGACGTTCCTGGTGGCCGGACTCTCCGCGCTGGCGCTGCCCGGGCTGTCCACCTTCGTGTCGGAGTTCCTGGTGCTGGTCGGGACGTTTACGAGATACAAGGCAGCCGCCGTCATCGGAGCCACCGGGGGCATCCTCGCGGCGGTCTACATCCTCTGGCTCTACCAGCGAACGATGAACGGCAGGGTCGCCGAGAGCGTGCGCGGAATGCCGGACCTGCGGCTGCGCGAGGTCGTCGCGGTCGTGCCGCTGCTCGCGGCAATCATCGGCCTCGGTGTCTACCCGAAGCCCGTGCTCGACGTCATCAATCCGCCGGTGGAGCGGACCTTGGAGCATGTGGGACGCACCGACCCGCCGCCAACGGCTCTGGTCGAGGGTTCAAGGGGGTCGTCCCCGGCGGTTCCTGACGTTGCGACGGAGGGGAGCAGCCGGTGACCGCCTCGCTCGTCGCCCAGGCACAGATCAGCGGCCCGCACATCGACTATGTGCAGGTCCTGCCGATGCTGCTTATCTTCGGCGCGGCGGTGCTCGGCGTCCTAGTCGAGGCCTTCGCCGGTCGTCCCGCCCGCTATCCGATGCAGCTGTTCATCGCCGTCGTGGGGATCGTCGCGGCCTTCGTCGCGGTCCTCTACCTGGCGGGTGTCCGCTTCAACCTCACGGACGGGTTCTACGTCAAGGAGGCGACCCAGGCGATCGCCGCGGAGGGCGCCCTGGGCATCGACCGGGTTGGACTGTTCATCCAGGGCATCCTGCTGCTGCTGGGGCTGGCCTCGATCCTGCTGGTGGCCGACCGTCGGCTCGAGCGCGGCGGGGATGCGTTCGCACCCGAGGCGTCGGCCGTTCCCGGCTCGCAAGCCGAGCGGGTGGCCATCGCCACCGGGAGGGCGCAAACGGAGGTCTTTCCGCTCACCCTCTTCGCGCTGGCCGGGATGATGACCTTCGCGGTGTCCAACGACCTGCTGACGATGTTTGTCGCCCTCGAGGTGCTCTCGCTGCCGCTCTACCTGTTGTGCGGCATGGCCCGCCGCCGCCGGCTGCTCTCCCAGGAGGCAGCCCTGAAGTACTTCCTGTTGGGGGCGTTCTCCTCGGCGTTCTTCCTCTATGGCGTGGCACTGCTGTACGGCTACGCCGGCAGCGTGCGGCTCTCCGAGATCGCCGACGCGATCTCGGCCGGCGCCAGCAACGATGCACTCCTCCTGCTCGGCGCCGGGCTGCTCGGTGTCGGCCTGTCCTTCAAGCTCGGCTTCGTGCCCTTCCACTCGTGGAAGCCCGACGTCTATCAGGGGGCGCCGACTCCGATAACTGGGTTCATGGCCACGGCCACCATGGTGTCCGCGTTTGGGGCACTGCTGCGCGTTCTCTACGTCGCCTTGCCCGGCATGAAGTGGGACTGGCGGCCGGTCCTCTGGGGCGTCGCCATCCTCACCATGGCCGTCGGTGCGATTGTCGCCATCACGCAAACCGATATCAAACGGATGCTCGCCTACTCCTCGATCGCTCATGCGGGGTTCGTCCTTACCGGCGTGATCGCCGCGAACAAGGCCGGGCTGTCCGGGTCGCTGTTCTACCTCGCGGCCTACGGCTTCATGACGATCGGCGCGTTCGCCGTTGTCATGCTGGTTCGCGACGCGAGCGGCGAGGCGACCCACCTGTCCCGGTGGGCCGGGCTCGGCCGGCAGTCGCCGCTGGTCGCCGGTATTTTCGCGCTCTTCTTGCTTGCCATGGCTGGCATTCCGATGACCTCCGGATTCACCGGGAAGTACGCCGTCTTCCTCGCCGCCATCGACGGCGGCGCCGCCCCCCTGGTGGTCGTGGCGGTCATCGCGAGCGTTGTCGCCGCGTTCTTCTACGTCCGAGTAATCGTGCTGATGTTCTTCTCGGAACCACCAATCGACGGCCCGGCGGTGGCCGTGCCGAGCGTTCTCCCCGGAATCGCCGTTGGAGCCGGCGTCGTGGTCACGCTCGTACTCGGCATCGTGCCCCAATTTGCGCTCGACCTGGCCGACAAGGCCGCCCTTTTCGTCGCCTGACCTCGTTGCGCAGCAGACAGACAGGAGGCGGACGTGACCCGGGCCATCGCAATGGACTTCGCCGATCCGGCGTTCGAGGCAGAGATCGCCGAGCGGGCCGCGGCGGTCGAGACCGCCCTGCGCGATGCGGTGAAAAGCAACAACCCACTGCTGCACGAGGCCTCGAGGCATCTGGTCGAGGCTGGTGGCAAGCGGTTCCGCCCGCTGCTCGTGCTGCTCGGCGCGCAGTTCGGCGACCCGGACTCGCCCGGCGTCGTGCCCGCGGCTTTGGTGGTCGAGCTGACCCACCTCGGCACGCTCTACCACGACGACGTCATGGACGAGGCCGCGCTTCGCCGTGGGGCGCCTTCGGCCAACTCACGGTGGGACAACACGGTCGCTATCTTGACCGGCGACTTCCTCTTCGCCCGCGCCTCGGACCTGGTCGCCGACCTCGGGCCCGAGATTGTACGGATCCAAGCGCGCACGTTCGAGCGGTTGGTGACGGGTCAGATCAAGGAGACGCTCGGTCCGGGCGAGGACGAGGACCCGCTCGCCCACTACATGACCGTGGTGGCCGAGAAGACGGGCTCCCTGATCGCTACCTCCGCGCGGTTCGGCGCCATGCTGAGCGGCGCGCCCGAGAGCGTGGCCGACCTGCTGACCCAGTTCGGCGAGCGGATCGGCGTCGCCTTCCAGCTGGCCGACGACGTTCTGGACATCGACAGCGATTCCGCCGACTCAGGTAAGACCCCCGGTACCGACCTGCGGGAAGGCGTGCCGACCCTTCCCGTACTCCACGCCCTGGCAAGCGGCGAGCCGGGAGACGCGCGCCTGCGATCCTTGCTGTCTCGGGCGCTAACCGACGACGCCGAGCACGCCGAGGCGCTTACCCTTCTGCGTACTCATTCCGCAATGGCACGAGCTCGAGCGGACGCGCTGCGGTGGGCCGCGGAGGCCCGGTCGTTGCTGGACCCGCTGCCCGACTTGGCCGTGAAGCGAGCCCTCGTTTCACTCTGTGACGCCGTCGCCTCCCGCACGGGCTAACGGCGCTCTGGTGGCGGAGCAAATACCGTGTCGCGGTGTTGAAAGGGCTCCTGGGCAGCGCATATGCCTCTGTTACGTGGAAAGTGACCCGGTCAAAACGACGCCGATTGGCGGTGACGAGGGGATGCCCGCCGAGAGTGGTGTTTTGACGTCTATGGCGATCGAATCCAGTAAGGTGTGGTCGGCCGTTTCGCCGCAATGGCTGTGGGGATGCTCGACTATCCGCCAGTTCCGCGGCCGCAGTTTGTGGCGGACGGCCATGTGGGTGTTAATCACCGGCGGCGTATGAAGCGACGGGCGTGCCCGTTGCGTGCGTCACCGGGGAAATGGATAGCGTGCGCGGATGCGCTGCTCTGTCCGCCAACTCGATCCGGGACCGAGGTAGATGACCGAAGACATCCTCCATGTGCACGGCGGCAACCCACTCCACGGGGAGGTCACCGTCCGGGGCGCGAAGAACCTCGTGTCCAAGGCGATGGTCGCCGCCTTGCTCGGACACCAGCGGAGTCGGCTCCGCAACGTTCCGGACATTCTGGATGTACGTATAGTTACCGGGCTGCTCGAGGCGCACGGTGTGTCCGTAGAGCTGGGCAACGAACCGGGCGAGCTGCTCCTCGACCCGTCGAAGGTCGAGCAGGCTGCGGCGGGCGAGGTCGAGGCTCACGCCGGCTCGAGCCGCATCCCGATACTTTTCTGCGGGCCGCTGCTCCACCGGCTCGGCCATGCCTTCATCCCCGATCTCGGCGGCTGCCGGATCGGGGACCGGCCCATCGACTTCCACCTCGAAGCGCTGCGCCGCTTCGGCGCCGTTGTGGATAAGCGACCAGATGGCCTCTACCTGGAGGCCCCGGATCGGTTGCGGGGAACCCAGATCAAGTTGCCTTATCCAAGCGTCGGCACAACCGAGCAGGTATTGCTGACTGCGGTCTGCGCGGACGGCGTCACCGAGCTACGCAATGCAGCTATCGAGCCGGAGATCATCGACCTCATCGCAGTTCTGCAGAAGATGGGCGCGATCATCTCTGTGCACACCGATCGAGTGATCAGGATCATCGGAGTTGAGCAGCTCGGCGGCTACACTCATCGGGCGCTGCCGGACCGGATCGAGGCGGCGTCCTGGGCGTCTACGGCGCTCGCAACGAAGGGCGACATTTACGTTCGCGGCGCCACCCAGATCGACATGATGACCTTCCTCAACGTCTTCCGCCAGGTCGGCGGGGAGTTCGAGGTCGACGACAACGGGATCAGGTTCTTCCACCCGGGCGGCGAGCTGCACGCCCTGCCGCTGGAGACCGACGTCCACCCAGGCTTTATGACCGATTGGCAGCAACCGCTGGCGGTCGCGCTGACCCAGGCCAACGGCCTGTCGATCATCCACGAGACCGTCTACGAGAGCAGGCTTGGTTTCACCGAGGCGCTCGTTGCGATGGGGGCGACGATCCAGCTCTACCGTGAGTGCCTAGGCGGCACGCCATGCCGGTTCGGCCAGCAGAACTTCCTGCACTCGGCCGTCATCTCCGGACCGTCGAAGCTCCGCGCCGCCCAGCTTGTCATCCCCGACCTGCGCGGCGGCTTCTCGTATCTCATCGCCGCCCTAGCCGCCGAGGGCAGGTCCACCATCCATGGCATCGACCTGATCTACCGCGGCTACGAGAACTTCCTGAACAAGCTGCAGGGCCTCGGCGCGTTCGTCGATCAGCCCTGATCATCTCGCCAGGTCGTTGACACATGGCAATCTCGGAGCATATTGCCCGGCTTCGCGAGCATGTCGGGAACGATGTGCTGCTGCTGCCGACGGTTGCGGTGCTTCCCAGGGACGGGGCCGGCCGGATCCTGCTCGTCAAGCAAGCGCAGACGGGTCTGTGGGGAACGATCGGCGGCTACATCGAGCTTGACGAGAGCCCTCGCGCGGCGGCTCGCCGGGAGGCCCGGGAAGAAGCGGGGGTAATCGTCGAGCTCGGTCGGATCATCGACGCCTTGGGTGGACCGGAATTCCGGATGACCTACCCCAACGGCGACGAGACGGCATGCGTCTCGATCATTTTCGAGGCCACCGTGATAAGCGGAGAGCCAAAACCCGATGGCGATGAGACAACCGACGTGCGGTGGTTCACGACGCACGAGCTTCCGAGAATCGGTCTGGGGCCGTTCGCGCGTACCACCTTCCGCGCGCTCGGCCTGCTCGCGTCCTAGCTCTGGCCCCCGTGAAGTATCGCGCGGCCGCCGATCTGCGAGGTTCCCGGGACCCCGGTCGCCGCTGCGGCTGTACGACAGATCAGAGGTCACCCGAGGCGCGGCGGGAGACCGAAGATCGGGAAAAGGCTCGGGGTGTCGAGGAAGAAGTTGCCGCCGACGATGCGGCCGTCCGCTATCTCGAGCACCTGAAGCGCCCATGGCTCGTGGCCGCCGGTGGGGCTTTGCCGATATTGCCCGAAGGCTGGCATCCCATTGGCCACCGTCGAGATGAGCCGCGATCCGCGGCACCCGATTCCCGGCCCGATCAACCAGTTGCGGATCTCGGCGTGGCCACGCATCCACAACGCGAACGGCGGCATCGACCAGGTCGCCTCCTCGTGCAGAAGGGAGACGAGCGTATCCAGGTCATACTGCTCGAACGCCTCGACGTAGCGCGTGAGCAGCTTCTGCTGCTCTTCGTCCATTGGCTTGATGGGGTCGGCCTCGGTAATGTCGCTCTCCGCGAGCGTGGCCCGCGCTCTCTGCAGGGCGCTGTTGACCGATGCCACCGAGGTGTCCAGAAGCTCGGCAACTTCGTTCGCCCTCCAGCGCAGCACCTCCCGAAGAATCAGCACTGCGCGCTGCCGGGGCGGAAGGTGCTGCAGCGCCGCCACGAACGCCAGCCGGATCGTCTCGCGGGAGACCGCCACCTCGGCTGGATCGGTGTCGCTCGCGATCACCTGGCCGTCCGGGATCGGCAGCACCCACGTTGTCTCTGGAAGCGGTGCGCCCAGGAGCGACACGTCGGCAGGCTGCGGCGAGGACAGATCCATCGGCCTGGCGCGCCGCTGTCGGCCGTCGAGCATGTCGAGGCAGACGTTGGTCGCGATCCGATAGAGCCATGAGCGCAGCGACGACCGACCCTCGAAGCTGTCGTAGCTCCGCCAGGCACGGATCATCGTCTCCTGAACGGCGTCGTCCGACTCGAAGGCCGAGCCGAGCATCCGATAGCAGTAGCCGGTCAGCTCGACCCGATGCTGCTCGAGCTGGGTCTCCAGGTCGCCGGACGCACGTGCGGCCGCGCTCCTGCTCGTTGTGTCGAAGCTGCCTTCGAGATCCGTCATCGAGATCGTTCCTCCCGGCGGTCACGGTCGAGACGGGACGGCATTGCGCAACCGTTAGAACGACTATCGTAGGCCGCCACTCCGACAAGTCGGCGAGTCGGCGAGGGCCCGTCGGGCTGGACCGGCTCGTGCCTGATCGGGGTCGGCAGAGCTCACTCCCGCCCACGCCACGGAGAGGCGCTAGACAATGTCCGGGAGGCCGGCGAAGGCGAGTAGCTCGAGTAGCCGAGGTGACGCGCCCACCAGCCGCATCGTGCAGCCGCGCCGGCCAGCGATCAGCTTCAGGCGGAAGATCGCCTCGACCGCGGCCAAGTCCGGCTCGGTGACCGGCTTGGTATCGGCGATAAGCATGATCGCCCCAGTGGATCCCAGGAGCGCTTGCACCTGCTCGCAGATCTCGGGAATGCTCGCACGGGCGACTCGTGCCGGGAAGGTGACCACGACCGCGGCGGAAGACGAGAAGGGCTCCCCGTCTTGGGACGCGCTGCTCGCTCGCTCCACGGCCGCCACCGTTCCACCTCCTCCCCGACCCCGTCACCGAAACCCGTACTAATGGGTCTACTCGTATGGGCGTCCGGGCGGACGTCGGGAGCCCGCGGCAGGCCCATGGGCTCCCCTTTTCCGGCACCCGTCTAGGTAGACGTCGAAACCAGGCCGAACTCATCGCTGACCCACAGCGTCCACGTCCTGCTCAACACGCTCCATCCGCGGTATCGGTGAGCGAATCAGCCAGAGCACGGCGAGCGCACCGCCGACAGCGGCGAGTAGAAGCGTCGGCCGCAATCCCAGAACCGTTCCGAGCAATCCTCCGGCTACTGCCCCGATCGGCCGGCTGCCGTAGTTGATCGTGCTGAACGCCCCGGTCGTTCGACCCCGCATGTCGTCCGGGGTAACGGTGGTGAGGACGGCGTTCTGGTTCACGTCGAAGAGCATGACGCCGATGCCGGAGAGCAGCTCGGCGACACTGAGGATCACGGCATTCGTGAGCGGGGAACCGTCGGCCGTGGTGAGCAGGGCGATCGGCGCGGGGAAGAGGATGGCGCCGAACATGATCGTTCGACCGACGCCGAGAATCTTGGCGACCAGCGGCGCGAGAACTGCGCCGGCCAGTCCACCGCAGGCGCCGATCCCCAGAGCAAGGCCGATCATCGCATCGGAAAGCCCGAGCGAACGGCTCGCGTAGAGGATCACGAGGGCCTGGGCGATGAACGTGAAGAAGTTGATTGTCGTCGTACACCCAAGACTCGCCCGGAGGACCGGGTGGCGAGTGATGAAGCGCAGCCCGTCCAGCGCCTGGCGAACAAGCGTTGCCGTGCCGGCTCGCGTCCCGTCGACGGGGGCGGCCGAGCCGGCGCCGGTCTCCGCCTCCGCTGGCCGGAGAGCGTGGTCCTGGGGGGCGTCGCCGTGGAGCCGGAGCCGGCCGATGACGACCGCGGAGAACAGGAACGAGATCGCGTCGACCACGACGGCGACCGGGGCAGTCAGCACATGGATCAGCGCGCCCCCGACCGCCGGACCGGCCACGAAGGAAGCGGCGCGGGAGGTGCTGAGCTTGCTGTTCGCGTCAACATACGACTCGGGACGGACCAGGCTGACATAGAACGCCGGATACGCCATGTGGAAGAAGACCTCGCCGAGCCCGGTAACGATCGCGACCGTGAGGAGCAGCTGGAACGTCAAGGCATCGAGGGAGAATGCGACGGGGATGCTGACCAGGGCGACCGCCCGCACCAAGTCGGCGCCGACCAGGACCTGGCGCTTCTTGGTGCGCCGATCGATCCAGGCACCCACGAACATCGCGGCGAGGTTGGGCAGCCAGACGGCGGCCGTCAGCAGGCCGACCTGCGCCGGACCGGCGTCGAGCAGCAGGACCGCGATCAGCGGGAGGGCGAGCTCGGTGACGCGGTCGCCGAACTGGGAGACGGTGTGGCCGGCCCAGAACGTCGTGAACCGCCGATCCCGCCACAACGAGATGGTTGGTACCGCGGCGGGTGGGGCATCCAAGATCGCGGTCATGACGATGCGCCTTCTTCTTGGTCGATTGGCTGTTCCTGTGTTCGGCGCTCGCGCGCCCGACCCGCTGCTTCGGGCATGACATAGCGCATGATGCGGACACCTCTGGCACCGGGCGGTGCCGCGTCGCCGCGCTGTACATACGGCGCCAAGATCTCCTCGACCTGTGTTTCGATCGCCCGCAGCTCGTCGAGGGTCACCGAGATGCCCGTATTTGCGAGGCCGGCCAGCTCGTGCCACTCCGGCTCGAGGTGAGGCTCGTCGCGGTCGAGCCACGCCAGCGGCACGTCGCGATAACGGGTGAACAGTTGCTGGCCGAGAATGCGCGCAGCGGCCTGGCCGGCCGCGTCGTCCGGGGCGGGGGAGAGCCGGAAGCCGCGCTTGGCCGCCCTCCACCAGCGCAGCCGCTTGTCGTCGCCCACCTCCACGTCTTGGACCAGCCCGAACTCCGCGAGGTGGCGCAGGTGCCAACTCGTCACCGATGGGCTGGCCCCGACGTGCGGCGCGAGCTGAGTCGCGGTGGCGGGCCCGTGGCGCTGCAGCCTCTCCAAGATCCCCAGGCGTACCGGGTGGGCGAGGGCGCGCATCGCCTGCGGGTCAGTCAGCTCGAAGTCGTCGTACGGATTCGTGAGAGACATATCTCGAGAGTATTCTCTCAAAATCTTGAAGTCAAGGACCCCCAGATGACACCCGTTGGGCGATGAGTTCTGGCCAGCAGGTCGGTCTACCCAGCAGTTGAAGCGAAGCGCTTTAAAGGAGCACTAGACATGACTATGGACGGCCGTACCAGGTGGTACGCCTTGTTGGTCCTGTGCCTGGGGGACCTGATGATTGTCCTTGACACGACGATCGTGAACGTCGCATTGCCCTCGATTAGGGACGATCTCGGGTTCACCGAGACGTCGCTGGCCTGGGTGGTCAACGCCTACCTGCTCACGTTCGGCGGTTTCCTCCTGCTCGGCGGCCGGCTCGGCGATCTGTTCGGCCAGCGCCGCTTGTTCTTGATCGGGATCGGGCTGTTCACCGGGGCCTCGTTGGTCTGCGGGCTGGCAACGTCGCAGGGTTTCCTGATCGCCGCGCGGGCCATCCAGGGCCTCGGCGGCGCGGTGGTCTCCGCCGTTGCCCTTTCGCTCATCATGGTGCTGTTCACCGAGCCCGCCGAGCGTGCGAAGGCGATGGGCGTCATCGGCTTCGTGGCCGCGGGTGGCGGCAGCATCGGCGTGCTCATGGGTGGGGTGCTCACGGACCTGCTCAACTGGCACTGGGTCTTCCTGGTCAACCTGCCGATCGGCGTCGCCGTCTTCGCGCTCTGCCTGCTCCTGCTGCCCGCGGATAGGGAACGAACCGCGACCGGCCGGCTCGATGTTGCGGGCGCCGTCACGGTCACCGGGTCGCTGATGCTCGCCGTCTACGGGATCGTGAACGGGAACGACGCGGGTTGGACCTCGACCCGGACGCTGGGTCTCCTTGGCGCCGCCGTCGCCCTCTTCGCGCTGTTCCTGCGGATCGAGTCTCGGGTCAGCTCGCCGCTGATCCCGCTCGGTCTGTTCCGCAGGCGCAACGTCGCGGTGTCAAATGTGATCGGCGTCCTTTGGGCCGCGGCGATGTTCGCCTGGTTCTTCATCTCGGCCCTCTACCTTCAGCTCGTCCTCGGCTACAGCCCGCTGGAAGTAGGCCTCGCCTTCCTGCCGGCGAACCTGATCATGGCCACCTTCTCGATCGGGCTCTCTGCGAAGCTCGTGATGAAGTACGGCATCAAGCCGCCGCTCGCGGTTGGGCTGCTGGTGTCTGCGCTGGGACTGATACTGCTGGCGCAGGCGCCGGTTGGTGGCAGCTTCGCGGCCGACGTACTCCCGAGCATGATTCTGCTCGGGTTCGGCGCCGGCCTGGCGTTCAACCCGGTGCTGCTCGCGGCAATGAGCGACGTGGAGCCGGCCGAAGCGGGGCTCGCCTCGGGCGCGGTCAACACCTCGTTCATGATGGGCGGCGCGCTCGGGCTGGCAGTTCTGGCGAGCCTCGCCGCGGCTGGAAGCGACGGCTTGACTGGGTCTGGCGCCGACGCTCTCACCGCCCTCACCGGCGGCTACCACATCGCCTTCGTCGTCGGCGCTGTCTTTGCCGCGGCGGCGGCCGTGATCGGCGCGACGCTCCTGCGGAGCCTTCCGCGCGCCGGCGCCGGCGAAGCTGTTGTGGCGGATGCCCACGGCTTGGCCGAACCAGAGCTCGAGCCGGCAAACTGCTAAACCACAAGTCCAGGCGAAGGGCCTGCACCCAACCTGGCCCGGGTGGAGGGCCCTTTCGCCGAGATCGGCCCGGGCCGAAAGTACGACGGACGGTTCCGTTAGTTGACGGTCCAGGTGTCGCCCGAGGTCAGGAGCGCTCCAAGGTCGCCCGCACCCTGCTTCTCGACGGCCCGTTCGACCTGCGAACTCATCAGATCGTCGTAGGTGCGCCGGATTACCGACCGGAAGACCCCGATCGCGGTCCGCGCCAGGGTGTCGTCGGCAAGACGCGAGAGGCCAAACGCCGTCGACGGGTCCGGCGAGTGTGCGTCGTGTACAAGGATGCTGTCCTCGGCCGCGTTCGCCACGGCAACGGTCTCGAGCTCGCCGGTCTGCGGGTTGCGGCGGATGCCCAGCTCGCCGGAGGCGCCGTACCGAATCGGTTCTCCGTGCTCCAATCGGATGAGATGGGCGTCTCTGATCGAGCTGTCCTTGAGGACCTCGAAGGCGTTGTCGTTGTAGATGTTGCAGTTTTGGTAGATCTCGACGAACGCCGATCCGCGGTGTGCCGCGGCGGCCCGCAGGACCGACGAGAGGTGTTTGCGGTCGGAATCGATGCTGCGGGCGACGAAGGTCGCCTCGGCGCCGAGCGCCAGCGAGATGGGGTTGAACGGGTGGTCGAGCGACCCCATCGGCGTGGACTTTGTGATCTTGCCGAGTTCGGACGTCGGTGAGTACTGGCCCTTCGTCAACCCATAGATCCGGTTGTTGAAGAGCAGGATCTTGAGGTTGACGTTGCGGCGCAGCGCGTGGATGAGGTGGTTCCCGCCGATGGAAAGGCCGTCGCCGTCCCCGGTGATCACCCAAACCGACAGGTCCGGCCGGGAGGCGGCAAGACCGGTCGCGATCGCCGGAGCCCGCCCGTGGATGGAGTGCAGACCGTAGGTGTTCATGTAGTACGGGAACCGGGATGAGCAGCCGATTCCGGATACGAACACGATGTTCTCGCGGCGCAAGCCAAGCTCGGGCAGGAAGCCCTGCATTGTCGCGAGGATCGCATAGTCGCCGCAGCCGGGGCACCAGCGAACTTCCTGGTCGCTCTTGAAGTCCTTAGCCGACTGCTTATCGTCGGTCTTCGGTACCAGCTCGAGGCCCTTGGTGAGCGACTCCATCCCGGTCATCTCGCGGGGCGCGGGAATCGCCGAGGCATTGCCAGACATACTCTCAGGCACTGTGGATCACGTCCTCGATCACTCCGGCCAGCTCTTCGGCCTTGAACGGCAGCCCGGTCACCCGGTTGTAGCCGATCGCATCGACGAGATACCGCGCGCGAACTAGCAAGGCCAGCTGCCCGAGATTCATCTCCGGAATCACGACCTTGTCGTACTTCCGTACGACCTCACCGGTATTGGCCGGGAACGGGTTGAGGTGGCGCAGGTGGGCATGCGCGACCCGGAGGCCGCCGGTCCGCACCCGCCGGCAGGCAGCCCCGATCGGCCCATAAGTGGAGCCCCAGCCGAGCACAAGCACGCGCGCGTCAGCGGAGGGGTCGTCCACCTCTAGCGGCGGGATGTCGTTGGCAATGCCGTCGACCTTCGCCTGCCGGGTCCGGACCATAAGGTCGTGGTTGGCCGGGTCGTAGGAGATGTTGCCGTGGCCGTCGGCCTTTTCCAGGCCGCCGATCCGGTGTTCGAGACCGGGAGTGCCGGGCAGCGCCCACGGCCGGGCCAGGGTCTTCGGGTCGCGGCGATACGGCCAGAAGTCCGCGGTGCCATCCGCCCGTTCGTGGTTCGGCTCAGTGGCGAACTCGACCCGCAGGTCGGGCAGGTTCTCGACGGACGGGATGAGCCAAGGCTCGGAGCCGTTGGCCAGATAGCCGTCCGAGAGAAGCAGGACCGGCGTCCGGTATTTCGTGGCGATCCGCACCGCCTCGATCGCACTGTCGAAGCAGTCGGCCGGTGATCGCGGCGCGATGATCGGAACCGGGGCCTCACCGTTCCGTCCGTACATCGCCTGGAGCAGGTCGGCCTGCTCGGTCTTGGTCGGCATGCCGGTCGACGGGCCGGAGCGTTGGATGTCGCACACAACCAGCGGCAGCTCCAGGGACACTGCTAGACCGATCGTCTCGGCCTTGAGCGCAAGACCGGGGCCACTGGTCGTCGTCACTCCGATGCCGCCCCCGAACGACGCGCCCAGCGCCGCTCCAACGCCGGCGATCTCGTCCTCGGCCTGGAAGGTGCGTACGCCGAACCTCTTGTGCTTGGCAAGCTCGTGCAGCACGTCGCTGGCCGGGGTGATGGGGTACGACCCGAGAAACAGCGGCAGCCCGGACCGCCTTGACGCAGCGATGAGCCCGTACGCGAGCGCGAGGTTGCCGGAAATGTTGCGGTAAAGCCCGGCCGGCATCGGAGCGGGCTTGACTTCGTACGAGACCGCGAAGTCCTCGGTGGTCTCGCCGAAGTTGTAGCCGGCCCGGAAGGCGGCGACGTTCGCCTTCATGATTTCCGGCTTGCTCGCGAACTTCCGCTCCAGGAACGCGATCGTGCCGTCGGTCGGGCGGTGGTAGAGCCAGGACAGAAGCCCCAGCGCGAACATGTTCTTCGCCCGCTCGGCGTCCTTCTTCGAAATGTCGAAGCTCTTGAGCGCCTCGACCGTCATGGAGGTCAGCCCGACGGGGTGCACGGCGTAGCCGTCGAGCGAGCCGTCCTCGAGCGGGTTCGTCGGGTAGCCCACCTTGGACAAGGCCCGCGCGGTGAACTCGTCGGTGTTGACGATGACGTCGGCGCCGCGGGGAAGATCGCCGATATTCGCCTTGAGGGCCGCCGGGTTCATCGCCACGAGGACGTTGGGGGCATCGCCGGGCGTCATGATGTCGTGATCGGCGAAATGCAGCTGGAAGCTCGACACTCCGGGCAACGTGCCCGCCGGCGCCCGGATCTCGGCCGGGAAGTTGGGCAGCGTGGCGAGGTCGTTGCCGAACGTGGCCGTCTCGGACGTGAACCGGTCTCCGGTCAGCTGCATCCCGTCGCCGGAGTCTCCGGCAAAGCGGATGATCACTCGATCGAGCTGCTTGACTGACTTCTGACCCGCTGTCTTCCCCACCTGGATGCGCCTCCTCGGTGCCCCACCATAGGCCCTAGCGCCCAGTGGCCACCGTCGCGGCCGTGGCATCAATCCTACGTCGGGACCGACCAAACGGTCGGTTCTACCGGATGATGGCGCGATCTTCCGTTCAGTCGGGCAAGGAATCCTAGGCGAACCGGTTCATCGCGGAGACCGTCACGTCACACCAAGGTAGGTGAGTACGGCGAGGACCCGGCGATGTTCGCCCTCGCTCGGGGCCAGGCCGAGCTTGGCGAAGATGTTGGACACGTGCTTCTCCACCGCGCCCTCGGAGACGACGAGCTTGCCTGCGATCGCGGCGTTGGAGGCCCCCTCCGCCATGGCGGCCAGGACCTCCCGCTCCCTCGGGGTGAGGGCGTCGAGCGTCTCCCGCCGCCTGGACCGGCTGAAGATCTGCGACACGACCTCAGGGTCGAGCGCCGTGCCGCCGCTCGCTACCCGCTCCACCGCCTCGACGAAGTCGCGCACATCCGCGACCCGGTCCTTGAGCAGGTAGCCGACCTTCTTGGTCGACCCGGCGAGGAGCTCGGCCGCGTACCGCTCCTCGACATATTGCGAGAAGACCAGGACCGCAACCTCGGGGTGCCCGCGCCTTACCTGTACGGCAGCCCGCAGGCCCTCATCGGTGTGCGTGGGCGGCATCCGTACGTCGACCACGGCGATGTCCGGCTGGTGCTCGACGACGGCGTCGAGCAGCGCGCCGGCGTCCGGGACGGCCGCTACGACATTGTGGCCGGCGTCGGTCAATAGCCGGCCCAGCCCATCTCTGAGCACCACCGAATCCTCGGCGATCACGATGCGCATGGCAGCTCCACGGTGACCACGGTCGGCCCGCCGGGCGGGCTATCCACGGTGAAGGTACCGCCGGCCGACGACAGCCGTTCGGCGAGGCCGCGCAGGCCGGTCCCACTGGTCGGGTCCGCGCCGCCGACGCCGTCGTCTCGCACATCGATCAGGAGGCGGTCGCGGGTCTGTCGAATGCTGACCGCAGCAGCGGTCGCCCGGCTGTGCCGGGATACGTTGACCAGAAGCTCCGAGACACAGAAATAGGCGATCTGCTCCGCTGCCGGCGGCGGCCGATCGGCGATCTCGACGCTTAGCGCCACCGGAACGGTGCATCGCGCGGCCACCGCGGAAAGTGCGGCATCCAGACCGCGGTCGGTGAGGATCGCCGGGTGGATCCCTCTGGTCAGGTCGCGCAGCTCGGACAACGCGCGCTTGACCTCGTCGTGCGCGCTGGCTACGAGCGCTGCGGCGCGTTCCGGGTCCCCGGCGCCGCTGAGTTTCTCCCGGGCCATGCCGAGGTCCATGGCAAGCGCGACCAGCCGTGCCTGCGCGCCGTCGTGCAGATCGCGCTCGATCCTGCGGCGCTCGGCGGCGGCCGATTCAACGACCTGGTCGCGGCGCTGCTGTAGGCGCCGTACCCGCTCGGACAGTGTGACCGGCGCGAGCAGCCGCTCGGCGAGCCAGCGGTGTGCGGCGGCGAGCCCGCGGATCACCCACGGTGCCACGAAGAAGACCGGTGTAAGCACGGACGTGACCACCAGCGTGATCGTTATGATGCCGAAGGCGATGCCCAAGGGAAGCATCAGGACCGCATAGAGCGCGCCCCGCCAGCCCACGGCGTCCAGCAGGGTGCCCTGGACCCAGCCGAGGAAGCCAGGACCATGAACCGTGGGCGCCGGGTCCGCGATCTTCGCGCCGAAGCCCCAGCGCGCGAGCCAGCGGTAGCCCCTCGCGAACCACCGAGCCAAGATTAGTGTCACCGCGATCACCGGGATGCCGACGAGCGTGATGCTCAGCACGGCACCGACCACCAGCATGGTCACGATCACGACCGCGCCGGCGATCCCGAGCGGGAGGAGCAGCAAGAGGCAGAGCGCGGCGCGGTAGACGGCGGGATCACGTACGGCATCCGCGAAGGCGCCGAGGGCAGAACGAGCGGACGACTCCGCCGGGAAGCTGTCCGGCCCAGACCGAGAGCCACGCTCCGACGAGGTCTTTTCGCCGGGGAGCTGGGACGGCGGCGGTTCCAGCCCCCTCTCCGGTTCGCGGGTTTCGTCGCGGCCGCTCGCCTTCTCCGCGGCGGCTGCTGAGTTCTCCTGGCTGCCGGCTACGGAGTCCACGGCAGCTCCACCACGACCGTCGTGGTCCCCGATATGGGGCTCACCACCTGCACGGTTCCGTCAAGACTTCGCACTCGATCGGCGAGCCCGCGCAGGCCGGTTCCCCCGCTTGGGTCCGCGCCGCCGATACCGTCGTCCCGAACTTCGATGCGCAGCCGGTCTCCGATCTTGTGTACGTACACCCCCGCCTGGCTCGCTCGGCTGTGCTTGGAGATGTTCGTCAGAAGCTCGCTGACGCAGAAATAGGCGGCCGCCTCGACGATGGGGGCTGGCCGTCCTGGTAGGTCGACCCGCACCGTCATCGGGACCGTGCACCGCGCCGCTAGTGGGGACAGCGCCGCATCGAGCCCGCGCCCGGTCAGCTCGACCGGATGGATCCCGCGTGCGATGTCCCGCAGCTCGGCCACCGCCTCCTTGGCATCGGTGTGCGCCTTCGCGATGAGCTCCTGGGCGTGCTCGGGGTTCTCCGCGAGCTTCTCCCGGGCCATACCAAGTTCCATGGCAAGCGCGACGAGCCGCGCCTGGGTGCCGTCGTGCAGGTCTCGCTCGATGCGGCGCAGGTCCGCTGCGGCCTGGTCGATCGCGCCGCCGCGGGCAACCTCGAGGCTGCGCACGCGACTGGACAGGGTGGTCGGTCCGAGCAGCCCGCGGACAAGTAGTCGGTCGACCTGGGTCAGGCCGCGCACGAGCCATGGCACGAGCAGGAGGATCGTCAGGCCAACGCCGACCGACAGCGCGATCTCCCACGCAGCCTCCACCACGTGGTCACCGAGGTTGATTCCCCCGCCCGGCTGCCCGAAGTTGTGCCAGATCGGATAGCCGACGAGCATGCCGGCCGCCGTCAACGTCGGCGCGAGCACGGCGCCGACGACAAGCGACCAGCCGCCGAGGAGCACCAAATAGAGCGCAGCCCGCCAGCCGGGCGCGTCCAGGAGTGCCGCCTTCAGCCAGGACCAGAAGCCGCCTCCGGAGGAGGTTAGGGGTCGGGGTGCGGCGACGTGCTCGCCGAGGAGGGCCCGGGCCCGCGCCCGCTCCATCGTCCCGACCGCACGGCTGCTGACGAGCATCGCCGCTACGACCGGCAACCCGAGGACGGCAAGCAGCAGACCGCCGCACAGGAAGACCGCCACGAAGCAGCAGCCCGCGATCCCGATCGGGAGGTCGAGCAGTAGATGCAGCAGTTCCCGCCGGGTCCGGGGGTGGAATGGAGCCGAGAAAAATGTGTGCCGGCGCCGGCTCCGGTCAGCCGGTGCCTTCGTCGCCTCGGTAGTGATCGTCATGCGTACCAATCGCTATGTTTCGCCAACCATCGTCGCGCTGGTCTGGCTCAACGATTCCAGCGCCAGCAGATGATCGACAAGGCTGTTTACCGGCGTCTCGGCCGTGGGGATAACCCGATGTCTTGACGATCAGTCTTCACGGTGCGAAGGCGGCGGGCCTTCGGGCGCCGGAACCCCGGTATCGGGCAGGAGAGCGCGGTGCCGCGGTCTTAGACTCTGTGATTGTGACCGGGTACTTCGGTGGCTATGCGGTCGTCGGCCTGATCGTGCTGATTGGTGCCGCGTTCTTCGTGGTCGCGATGACGGCCAACCGGCTGTTGCGCCCGGACCGACCCACCCGGGAGAAGCTGATCACGTACGAGTGCGGCGTCGACCCGGTCGGTGAGGGCTGGGCTCATACACACATCCGCTACTACGTTTACGCCTATCTGTATGTTGTCTTCGCCATCGACGCAGTTTTCCTCTTCCCCTGGGCGACGGTGTTCTCGCTGCCCGGCTTCGGTGTGGCGACCCTCGTTGAGATGTTCGTCTTCCTCGGCTTCCTCGCGGTCGGATTGTTGTACGCGTGGAAGAAGGGCGTGCTGACATGGACGTGACCGGCCCGTCGGGACCACCCGCTCGAATCGCCGATCCGCAGCAGCCGGCATCGGGCGGACGGCCAGAGGTGCCGGCCCGCAGCCGGTTGCGGCCGCTCGGTCCATTGCAGCGGCTCTCACCCGAGCCGATCCGGCTCGTGCTGAACTGGGGCCGCCGCTACTCGCTGTGGGTCTTCAACTTCGGCCTCGCCTGCTGCGCGATCGAGTTCATCGCGTCCTCGATGTCGCGGCACGACTTCATCCGGCTCGGCGTGATTCCCTTCGCGCCCGGGCCGCGCCAGGCGGATCTCATGATCGTGTCGGGCACCGTGACCGACAAGATGGCGCCGGCGGTGAAGCGGCTCTACGAGCAGATGCCGGAGCCGAAATACGTGATCTCGTTCGGCGCGTGCTCGAACTCCGGCGGTCCCTACTGGGATTCGTACTGCGTGACCAAAGGCGTCGACCACGTCGTGCCGGTCGACGTCTACGTCCCCGGGTGCCCACCGCGGCCGGAGGCGCTGCTGCAGGGGATTCTCAAGCTCCAGGAGAAGATCGCCGCCGAGTCACTCGCCGATCGGTACGCGGGCGAGGACCGCCGGTGAACCCTGACGAGCTAACCGCCAGGTTTGCGGAGCGGTTCGGCGCGGCCGCCACCTCTGATCCCTCGTACGGGCAGCTGACCGTGGACGTCCCCCCCGGCGCCTGGCTCGACGCGCTGACCTTCGCCAGGGACGAGCTGGGCTGCACGTTCTTCGACTGGTTGACCGGCGTCGATCAGCTGGACGAGGGCTTCTCGATAGTCGCACACATCTGGTCGCCGGCCGAGAAACACCACGTTCTCCTGCGCACCCGGCTTCCCCGCGACAACCCCGTTCTGGCCTCTGCGACCGCGGTCTTTCGCGGTGCCAACTGGCACGAGCGGGAGACCTACGAGATGTTCGGCATCGAGTTCGCCGGCCATCCGAATCTCGTACCACTTCTCCTGCCCGACGGCTTCGAGGGCCATCCGCTGCGCAAGGAGTTCGTACTCGCCGCTCGGGCCGCCAAGACCTGGCCCGGCGCGAAGGAGCCGGGCGAGTCGGACCGCGACACGGCGGCGCCGTCGCGGCGGCGCATGCTGCCGCCCGGTGTGCCGGACCCACAGACGTGGGGACCGCGCCCGCCGGCGCCCCCCGATCTCCCGCAGCGGACGGGCGCCGACGGCGCCGAGGAAGCAGCCACCAAGCAGGATCGTCCGGGACCGGACGGATGAGCTGGCCGGAGATCATCCTGCGGCTGGCGCTCGTCGTCGCCGCATTTCTGCTGCTGCCGCTCATCGTCGGTCAGCTGGAACACAAGGTAATGGCGCACATGCAGTCCCGGCTCGGGCCCATGTATGCGGGCGGCTTCCACGGCTGGGCGCAGCTCGTGGCCGATGGCGTGAAGTTCGCACAGAAGGAGGCGGTAACCCCGGCCGGTGCGGACCGGCTGATCTTCGCGTTGGCGCCCGCTGTTGCGCTCGTTCCGTACGTGGTCGTCCTCATTGCCATCCCGATCGGTCCAGGGGACGCGGTAGGGCAGGCGCTGGATGCCGGCATCTTCTTTGTCCTCGCCGTCATGGCGGTCGGGGTGCTCGGCACGCTCATGGCCGGCTGGGCGAGCGCGAACAAGTTCTCGCTGCTCGGCGCCTTGCGCAGCGCGGCACAACTAATGGCCTACGAGCTGCCGATGCTGCTAGCCGCGGCGTCGGTTGCGATGGCGGCCGGAACGCTGTCGCTGACCGGCATCGTCGAGGAGTGGAAGCCCTGGTGGCTCGGCTGGCAGCTCGCCGCCGGTCTCGTCTTCTTCGTGTCCGGGCTCGCCGAACTGCAGCGGCCGCCGTTCGACATGCCCGTCGCCGACTCCGAGATCATCTTCGGCCCGTACACCGAGTACACGGGCCTCAGGTTCGCTCTCTTCCTGCTCGCTGAGTATGCCGGAATCGTCGTGCTGTCGGCCCTCACCACCGTGCTCTTCCTCGGCGGCTGGAAGGGGCCGTTCGAGGACCAGCTCGGCTGGCTATGGACGCTGGCCAAGACGATGGCACTGTCCTTCCTGGTCATCTGGCTCCGGGTCAGCTATCCACGGCTGCGCGAGGACCAGTACCAGAAGCTCGCATGGGTCGTCCTCATCCCGGTCGCGCTCGCCCAGCTCGCGCTCACGGGCATCGTCAAGGTCCTCTGAGCCGGCCCGCCGGCCGTTGAAGTCCGGAGCGGCGACGAAGATCAGCCACCGGGCGGGGTCCGGTGGAACGTTTGGGCGAGCGGCGCGACGGAGGATTTCGTGGAGTGCCATGATTGCTCCCGTGGATGTTCCTGGGAAGGGACTCGCGCAGGGCCTCGCGGTCACCTGGCAGCATCTGACCCGCCGGTCGGTGACCCAGCAGTATCCCGATGTCCTGCCGCAACTCCCACCGCGCAGTCGCGGCGTCATCGCGCTGTTCGAGGAGAACTGCACGGTCTGCATGCTCTGCGCCCGGGAGTGCCCTGACTGGTGTATCTACATCGATTCGCACAAGGAGGTCATTCCGGCGACCGAGCCTGGCGCCCGGGACCGAACCCGGAACGTGCTCGACCGCTTCGCCATCGACTTCTCGCTCTGCATGTACTGCGGGATCTGCATCGAGGTGTGCCCGTTCGACGCGCTGTTCTGGTCGCCCGAGTTCGAGTACTCCGAGCTCGACATCCGCGACCTCACCCACGAGAAGGATCGCCTGCGGGATTGGATGTGGACCGTCCCGCCGCCCCCAGCACCCGATCCGGCCGCCGAGGAGCCGAAGGAGGTCGCCCTGGCCAGGGCCGCGATCGAGCGGGCCGGCGCGGCCGGCGGCAAAGCGGCTGAGGGTCCTGCCCGCCGTCGACCGGCGGCCGAAGGTCCGGACCGCCGTCGACCGGCGGGCGAGGGTCCCGCCGGCGGTCGACCGGCGCACGGCGGACCGGACGACCAGCAGTCGGACCCCGAGACCGGTGCCGGGGGGACCGGTTGACCGGGGTCGAAGTACTGTTCGCGCTCCTTGGTGCCGCGGCCGTGGCCGCGGCGCTGCTGGTGGTGGGCTCGTCGAATCTCGTCCACTCCGCGCTCTGGCTGGTCGTCACGCTCGGCGCGCTGGCGGGCTGCTATCTCCTGCTGACCGCCGAATTCGTGGCCTGGGTGCAGGTGTTCATCTATGTCGGTGCGGTCGTCGTGCTGGCGCTGTTCGGTTTCATGCTGACCCGAGCACCGATCGGTTTCTCGCCGGAGCTGACCGGCGGCAACCGCTGGGCCGCGGCCGCGGTGGCCGGCGCGACCGCCGGCACCCTCGTCACGGTCATCGTGGAGGCGTTCCGCCGGGCCTACATCGATGTGCACGGCGGCGTTGCGGGGGCCTCGCGCGGAATCGGCGAGACCATCTTTCGCTACTGGGTGCTGCCGTTCGAGATCCTCTCCGTTCTGCTGCTGGCCGCGCTGGTCGGCGCGATTGTGCTGTCCCGCCGTACCCGACCGGACAGGGGGACGAGCTGAGGATGCACCTGCTGTATCCGCTGATCGTGTCGGCGCTGCTGTTCAGCATCGGTGTCTACGGGGTGCTCGCCCGGCGCAACGCGATCCTCGTGCTGCTCTCGGTCGAGCTCATGCTCAACGCGGTCAACCTGAACCTGGTCGCGTTCGACGTGTGGTTGCGGGACGAGCTGCACGCCGGTCAGGTCTTCACGCTCTACGTAATCACGATCGCCGCGGCGGAGATCGGCCTTGGGCTCGCGATCGTCCTGCTGGTCTTTCGCGAGCGGCAAACGGCCGACATCGACACACTGCGGGATCTCGGCGAGCGACAGTACGACGCTCTGGTCGACGCCGACGCGGCGGCCGAGGCTGAGCACGCCGGCGGGGCCGCGGAAGCGGTCGATCCGGCCGCCGGTGCCCCACCGGTGGAGCCGCGGGTCGCGGGGCGGTCGCCGTGACCGAGCTGGCCTGGGTGGTACCGGCGGCGCCGTTCTTGGCGGCCGTCGTTGGTTTGTTGTACGGGCGCCGCGCGCCCCGGTTGGTCGGACCGATCGGTATCGGCGGCATCGCCGTGGCCACCGTCGCCGCCATCGTAGTTGCGGCCGGCACTCCGCACGGCGGTCCGCCAGTTGAGCACAGCACGCAGCTCACTCCCACGGGGGCGATACCGGTGGTCATCGGCGTCCGGCTGGACGGGCTGTCGACCACTGTCGCCATCATGGTCTGCCTGGTCGCGCTGGCCGTGCAGATCTACTCGACCGAGTACATGAAGCACGACGCCGAGCACATTGCGGGGGAAGCGCCTGGGGTGTCCCCCCGCGCGTCGAGGTACTCGTCGTACACGGCGTTCGTGTCGTTGTTCAGCGCGGCGATGCTGCTTGTCGTTTACTCCGCCGACCTGATCGTGCTGCTGGTCGGCTGGGAGGTCATGGGCATCTGTTCCTACTTTCTGATCGGCCACTACTGGGAGCGCGACTGGGCGCAGTCCGCCGCGGTCAAGGCGTTCGTCATGACCAAGCTCGGCGACGTGCCGTTCCTGTTCGGCATCTTCGTGCTCGGGGTCGGGGCCGGGTCGTTCCAAATCGGCGATGTCCTCACCGCGGTCGCCGACGGCAAGGTCGAGCACGTTACGCTCGCCACGCTGCTGCTGCTTTGCGGGGTCGTTGGAAAGTCCGCCCAATTCCCGCTGCATACCTGGCTTCCGGACGCGATGGCCGGCCCGACGCCGATCAGTGCGCTCATCCACGCAGCGACGATGGTCGCGGCCGGTATGTATTTCATTGCGCGCCTCTATCCAGCCTTCGCCGCCGCACAGACGACGCTGACCGTCCTCGCGCTTATCGCGGCTATCACCATGCTCGGCTCGGCCGTCGCCGCGCTCGCCCAGGATGACATCAAGCGGGTCCTCGCCTACTCGACCATCTCGCAGCTCGCCTATATGGGCGGCGGACTCGCCGCCGGCGCGCCCGAGGCGAGCATGTTCCACCTCCTCACGCACGGCGCCTTCAAGGCACTACTTTTCCTCTGCGCCGGCGCGGTCATCCACGCCGTCGGCACCAACTCGCTGCGGGAGATGGGCGGACTGCGCCGGCCGATGCCGGTTACGTTCTGGACGATGACAATCGGGCTGGCGGCGCTCGCTGGCCTGCCGCCGATGTCAGGATTCTTCAGTAAGGAGTCGATCCTCAGCGCCACCGAGCACGCGGCGACGTCCAGCGACGAGGCATCGTTCGCGGTTGGCCCATCCCCAACCGTGATGCTCGCTCTACCATCTCGTTGGGCTACCTGGATATTGCTCGTCGTCGCCGTGCTGACGGTGGCCGTGACGGCCGCCTACTGCATGCGGCTGTGGTTGATGGCCTTCCTCGCGCCGGCTACCGTGCCGGTCGGTGAGCTCGAGTGGGTTGGCCCGCGGGAGGCCGTACAACCGGTTCCGCACGAGGAACGCCCAGAGGCCATAGTCCCGGCTGAGGATCGCCCGGATGCCGAGGCGGGCATAGCGGCAGAAGCTGGAGCCGAGGCAGCCCACGATGCGCCGCCGGCCATGACGTGGGTGCTGATCGCGTTGGCGGTGCCATCGGCGGTGCTTGGCTTCTTCGGGCTGTACAACAACGGCATCCCGCGCTGGCTCGGCGACACCGCAACGGCGGGACTGGCCAACCTCGTCGTCTTCCCCGAGGCAGAAGCGGTATTTACCCCGGTCCTGGTTACGACCGTGCTTGCCCTTGCCGCGGCCGCGCTCGGCCTCGCCCTGACCTACACGGTCTGGCGGCGCGACCCGGCCGCGGATCCGGCGGACGCGCTGCTCGCCCAGGCCAGGCCCTGGGCCGAGCGTGGGTTCGGGCTCGACGAGGCGTACGACCGGGCGCTGGTGCGGCCAACCTATGCAGTCGCCCGGGCGGTCATCTTCAACGACGACAACGTCGTGGATGGATACGTGTACGGATCGGGCATCGGCGCCCGGTGGCTCGGTGGCGTGCTTCGTGCTCTCCAGAACGGAAACGTGCAGACCTACCTGGCGGGGGTGCTGATCGGCGCGGTCGCGATCGCATTCTCGGTGGCGGTGGCGATCGGATGAGCGCACTGCTGGTCTTGGCCGTCCTCGTCCCGTTGGCTGGGCTCGCCGCCGTCCTGCTCGCACCGGTCGATTGGGCGCGAACGATCGGCGTCGTCACGACCGGTCTGGCACTACTCGCCACGCTGGCCGTAACCGCCGACTTCGACTACGACAAGACAAGCGATATCCAGGCGGAGACAAACGTCGGCTGGGCAAGCGCGCTAGACCTGCGCTTCCACTTCGGAGTCGACGGCATCTCGCTGCCCCTGTTCGTGCTGACCGCGCTGCTGACCTTCCTCTGTGCGCTCTACGCCACCCGGGTCATGCCCTCCGCCGCCCCGGATCCCCCCGTGGCTGTTCCCCTCAACCCGCGACCGGCGGACCCAAGTGGCAGCGGTTCCGAGCCGATCAGCCGCAGCGACCGCGGCTTCGTGGGCCTGTTGCTACTGCTCGAGACCGGGATGCTTGGCACCTTTGCCGCGCTCGACCTCATCCTCTTCTTCGTTTTCTTCGAAACCGTCTTGGTCCCGATGTACTTCCTCATCGCCTACTGGGGCTCGGACGGGCGGGCACTGGCGGCGTTCAAGTTCATCCTCTACACCTTGCTCGGGTCGGCACTCATGCTGCTCGGGCTCCTGCTCATCTACACCAAGGCCGGCACGCTCGACATGGTCGAGCTGGCCGCCGCCGACGGCGCGGGCATGTCGCACGGAGTGCAGGTCATCGCGTTTCTGGCGCTCTTGCTTGGCTTCGGCGTCAAGGCACCGATGTGGCCGCTGCATACCTGGCTGCCGGATGCCCACACGGCTGCACCGACCGTCGGCTCGGTGCTGCTAGCCGGTGTCTTGCTGAAGATCGGAACCTACGGCCTGGTGCGCATCGCGCTGCCGATCCTGCCCGAAGGAGCCCGGGAGTTCGCCCCCTACATCGGGGCGCTTGCCGTGGTCGGCATTGTGTACGGTGCGCTGGCCTGTCTCGCTCAACGTGACCTGAAGCGGCTTATCGCGTACTCGTCGGTCGGGCACATGGGGTTCGTCCTTCTCGGCATCGCCACTCTTACCGCCGTCGGCATCAACGGCGCGCTCTTCGCCAATGTGGGGCACGGACTCATCACTGGACTGCTGTTCTTTCTCGCTGGTGCCATCAAGGACCGGCACCACACCTCCGCATTCGCCGAGCTTGGCGGGGGTTTGTACGAGCGACTGCCCCGGCTGGGCGGAGTGCTCGCCTTCGCGGCGGTCGCGTCGCTCGGCCTGCCCGGGCTCGCCGGGTTCTGGGGTGAGGTCCTTGCCTTGCTCGGCGCGTTCGACCCGGCCGAGGCCCTGCAGCGGCCCTATTTTGTGGTGCTCATGTCGGTCGCTGGCCTGGGCACGCTGCTGACCGCCGTGTACCTGCTCGTGATGCTGCGCCGGGTGGCGATGGGGGTGAGCGGCCCCCAGTGGGCTGCCGGCGTCGGGCCGGCCGGGGCCGGCGGCGCGTCCGGCGGTTCGACGGCCCCCTCGTTCACGCCGCACGTGGACGTGCGCAGCATCGAGTGGGCGGCCTGGGCGCCGCTGATCGTCCTCATCTTGCTCGCCGGGCTGTGGCCGAAGGTCCTGCTCGGCGTCAGCGACCCGGCCGTCCGGGCACTGTTGGGGGTGCCCGGCTGATGTCGCTCGTCCAGTCCATCGATTACGCGGCCATCGCACCGCCGCTCATCGTGGTCCTGGCCGCCCTCGCGGTGCTCGTACTCGACCTGTTCGTGCCGCCCGCGCGGAAGGACATGCTCGCCTGGCTCCCGGTCGCCGGCCTGCTCGGGGCGCTCGGATCGCTGCTGCCACTGCAGGGCTCGCCGCGGGCGACGTTCTGCCTGCCCAGCGGCGAGGCGGTACGCCAGTGCTCTTACGTCGTCAACGACCTGACCCTCGTCTTCCAGCTGCTCGCCCTGGCGGGTGCCCTCGTGGCGGTTTTGATGTCGGCCAACACGGTTGCCGACCAGCGGCTGCCCGCCGGGGAGTTCTGGTTCCTGCTGCTCGTCTCGGCGGCGGGCGCGGTGTCGATCGCGGCCGCCCGCGACCTGATGACCCTCGTGATAGCGCTCGAGCTGGTCTCGCTGCCGGCGTTCGCGCTGGTCGGCATGCGCCGTTACCACGGGCGCGGCGGCGAGGCGGCCGTCAAGTTCTTCCTGGTCTCGGTCGTCTCGATCGCGGTGATGCTCTTCGGGATCTCGCTGATCTACGGCATGACCGGCTCGGTCCATCTGTCCCGGATCGCGGCGGCACTAGACGAGACGAAGGTCACGGGCGACGCCTCCGGCCACGGTGTTAGTAGTGCGTTGGCCGGAGCGGCGGGGGAGGCTGTCCCGGTCGACACCAGAGTCCTCGCCGTCGGTATGGTGCTCGTGCTCGTTGGGCTGGCCTTCAAGGTTGCGGCGGTGCCGTTCCACGGATGGCTGCCCGACACCTACGTGGGTGCGCCCGTCCCGGTCGCGGCCTATCTGTCGGTCGTGTCAAAGGCGGCCGGGTTCATCGGCTTCATCCTCGTGGTCAGCCTCGGCTTTGCTCCGTACTCCAACATCTGGGGACCGGTGGTGGCGGTCCTCGCCGCACTCACGATGACGGTCGGCAACCTCGTCGCCCTGCGCGAGCGGAATGCCGTCCGGCTGCTCGCGTGGTCGTCGATCGCGCAATCGGGCTATGTGCTGGTGCCGCTCGGAGTCGCGGTCTCTACGAAACCGGGCGGGACCGGCTCATCGATCGGCGACGCGCTCTCCGCGTCCGTCGCCTACCTGCTCGTCTACGCCGTGATGAACCTCGGCGCCTTCGCCGTCGTGGTCGCGGTCGGCCGATACCGGCCGGCGAACAGACTCGAGGACTACCGCGGGCTGGTCCGCACCGAGCCGGTGAGCGCGCTCATCCTTGCCTTCTTCCTGGCCTGCCTGGCCGGGATTCCGCCGGGACTGGTTGGGCTGTTTGCCAAAGTGGTGGTCTTCAAGGCGGCCGTCGCCGGCGGCGTCGGCTGGCTCGCGGTCGTGATGGCCGTAAACACCGTCATCGCTCTCTACTACTACGTAGTCTGGGCCGGCCTGCTCTTCGTCGCGCCGGATCCGGCCGCGCCTCCGCCGTCGTACAAGATCCCACCGGAGCTGGGCGCGGCGATCGGCTTGACACTCGGTTTGGCGGTGGTTTTGTCGCTCTTGCCGGAGGTCGTGCTTAATGTGCTGACCAACCAGGCCCAGCTGATCGGGTAGCCGGCGAGCGTTGATCGCTTGGCGCCTGGCGCGGGAACACCTCAGCTGGCTACGGACGTTTGTACGATCGCAGGGTGCCTCCCGCAGCGAAGTCGATGGGCGGCTCCGCGCTCGTGATGTGAGGTTCCAGGGGTAGTAGTCCCTGGACCGACAAGGAGTCAACAGTGCGTCAGTTCAACGGCCTCAAGACCGCCGCCCTGCTCGGGCTGCTCTCGGCGATCATCCTAGTGATCGGCAGCTTCTTCGGCCGTGGCGGATTGGTGATCGCTTTCATCATTGCCCTCGTCACGAACGGCATCTCGTACTTCTACAGTGACAAGCTGGCGCTGCGGTCGATGCGGGCCTACCCGGTGAGCGAGGCCGAGCAGCCGGTGATGTATCGGATCGTGCGCGAGCTGTCCACGGCAGCCCGGCAGCCGATGCCACGCCTGTACGTCTCTCCGACGAACGCACCGAACGCCTTTGCGACCGGGCGCAATCCTCGCAACGCCGCAGTCTGCTGCACCCAAGGGATCTTGCAGATCCTCAACGAGCGGGAGCTGCGCGGCGTGCTCGGCCACGAGCTCTCGCATGTCTACAACCGCGACATCCTGATCTCGTCGGTTGCGGCTGGGCTGGCCACGGTCATCATGTTCCTCGCCCAGTTCGCGTGGCTGATCCCCATCGGTGGCAGGGACGAGCGCGACGGCAACGCGTTCGGCGCCCTGCTCCTGCTGATCCTGGGTCCGATCGCGGCATCGCTGATCCAAGTGGCCATCTCCCGGTCGCGTGAGTTTCAGGCCGACGCGTCGGGCGCGCAGGTGACCAGTGACCCGCTTGCGCTTGCAAGCGCACTGCGCAAGCTGGATGCTGGCACGAAGCAGCTGCCGCTGCCACCGGAGCCGGCCATCGAGACAACCAGCTCGCTCATGATCGTCAACCCGTTCCGTGGTGGCGGCCTGGCCAGGCTGTTCTCAACCCACCCGCCAATGCCCGAGCGGATCGCCCGCCTGGAGTCGATGGCTGGCTACCGCCGGTAGACACTCGTCCGACCTCTCGCGCGACTCCGTCCCGGTGGGTCCGTCTCGGTATGACCGGCGGGTCTGAGTAGTTCATCGCCCAGAGCTAGTTAGCACGCGGTGCCGCTGAGGCTGTACGTGCAATTACCCTCGGGGGATGGAACTCGATGGGTTGTTGGGCAAGACGGCGGCGCATGCGGCGTCGTATCTCTCGAGTGTGGGCGAGCGCGCGGTGGGGGCGCGGGGGAGCCGGGCGGAGTTGCTGGAGCGGTTCGGCGGGCCGCTTCCGGAGAAGCCGACGGACCCAGACGTGATCATCGACGAGCTTGTCGGGGCCGCGGACCGAGGTCTGGTCGCCTCCGCCGGGCCACGATACTTCGGTTTCGTGGTCGGCGGTGCGCTGCCGTCGGCGGTGAGCGCCGACTGGCTCACCTCGGCCTGGGACCAGAACGCCGGCGGTTATGTGCTCTCCCCAGCGGCCGCCGTAGTCGAGGAGGTCGCGGCGGGATGGCTGGTTGAGCTTCTCGGCCTACCCGAGTCCACGTCGGTCGGCTTCACCACGGGCGGCACACTCGCCAACTTCATCTGCCTGGCCGCGGCGCGCTCTCGGGTGCTGGAGAACGTGGGCTGGGACGTCGAGCGGAACGGCCTATTCGGGGCGCCGCCGGTCGATGTGGTGGTCGGTGCCGACCGGCACGTCAGTATCGAGCTGGCGTTGCGGTACCTCGGCCTGGGGAGCGAGCGGGTCCATGTCGTGCCGGCCGACGATCAGGGCCGGATGCGCGCTGATCGGCTGGCCGAGCAGTTGCGGCGGTGCAGCGGCCCGATCATCGTGTGCGCGCAGGCGGGTGACGTGAACTCCGGAGCCTTCGACCCGATCGCGGTGGTCTGCGATGTCGCGCACGAGCACGGTGCGTGGGTTCACGTCGACGGGGCGTTCGGGCTGTGGGCGGCCACGTCGCCGCAGCTTCGCCACCTGGTGGCCGGGCTGGAGAACGCCGACTCGTGGGCCACCGATGCGCACAAGTGGCTCAACGTCCCCTATGACTGCGGTCTCGCTCTGATCGCCGATCCGGTCGCGCATAGCCAGGCGATGAGCCTGCTCGCGGCGAGCTACCTAATCCTCGGCGAGGCCGGCGAGCGGGACAACGCCGATTGGGTGCCCGAGATGTCCCGGCGAGCCCGCGGCTTCCCGGTATGGGCGGCGATCCGGGAGCTCGGCCGGACCGGCGTCGCCGAGATGATCGAGCGTGGCTGCGCCTGCGCTCGCCGGTTCGCCGACTCACTCGCAGCTGCACCCGGCGTGGCGATCCTGAACGACGTCGTGCTGGACCAGGTGCTGGTCCGCTTCCGCGCTCCGGACGGCGGTGACGACGATGCCTTCACCCGCGACGTTGTTGCCCGGGTCCAGTCGGACGGCACGTGCTGGCTTGGTGGTACGACATGGCAAGGCAAGGCGGCCATGCGCATCTCGGTGTCCAACTGGAGCACGACCGAGGCTGACGTGGACCGGTCCGTGGCTGCCATCCTGCGCGCGGCCGGCGTGGGATAAGACCCACTGCTGACCAGCGGAGAGCTAATCCGCTTCCCTCCTGGCGCAGTCGGCTCACGGCCTCCCTCGGCACGCTAGCGGTAGTTGACGAACTGGACGGCGAAGTCCAGGTCGCGTGACTTCACCAAGGAGATCACGGCCTGCAGGTCGTCTCTCTTCTTGGAGAAGACCCGGAGCTCGTCGCCCTGCACCTGGGTGCGCACACCCTTCGGCCCGTCATCTCGGATGATGTTTCCAAGCTTCTTGGCGTTTTCCTGGGAGATCCCCTGCCGCAGGCTGGCCGTGAGCCTGTACTCGCGACCGGAGGCGCGCGGCTCACCGGCGTCCAGCGCCTTCAGGCTAACCCCGCGCTTCACCAGCTTTTCCTTGAACACGTCGAGCACCGCACGCACCCGGTCCTCGGAGTTGGCCTTCATTTCAATGGCATCACCGGACCACGCGATCGACGCGCCGACGTTCTTGAAGTCGAACCGCTGACCAATCTCGCGGGACGCCTGGTTAAGCGCGTTGTCGACCTCCTGCCGATCGACCTTGCTGACGATGTCGAACGACGACTCGGCCACCACAACCTCCTTCTGCTCGCCCGTGGACGGCTCAGGTCTTCGGTTAGTACGGCGCCAATCCTGGCAGCTTCGAGGCCGCGATCACATCCGAACAATTGATCAAGAGGCCACAACGTCTCGGACGGCCTCACTTAGCACGGCCTTACGCGAGACGAACCGGTTTTGGTACTCCAGACCGCTGGGCTATCCTTCCAGGCGTCGTGGTTCTCCACGCGCCCGGCAGGTTGCCCGAGCGGCCAAAGGGAGCGGTCTGTAAAACCGTCGGCTCAGCCTACGTTGGTTCGAATCCAACACCTGCCACTACCTGCGGAAACGCCGGACAACCTGCGACTATGCGGTGTGCGAGCGGTCTTGGGCCGGTCCGGATGAGTCCACCTGAGTCCCACTAAGTCCATGCGTCTATAACTGTCCACGGACGCATGACGGACGGGCAGACGATCTAGGAAGCCGTCAGTTGGCGCCGTCTCACAGGCTCCTGCCCGCGGCCGGGCGTGCAGATTCACGGAGGGATCCTCGCGGCTGAGGGGAGCTGCCTGATGAAGGGGTTCGACTCGGGGGAATGGAACCGTGACCCCCATCACCACTAAGCGTGACTACCGACTTCCTCCGTGGACGATGAGGCGGTCCAGCCGGGTCTGTTGCATTAGCCGGTCGTGGCGCAAGCTGGGGTGGCCGGTCGTCCGGTGAAGCACTCAGAGTGCCGTGGTCAGTTCGCGGAATGCCACCGGGAGTCGGCGGTTTCGGGGTTCGTCGGCGCCGATCTCGTAGTGGCCTTGGCGCAGGTTCTGAACAAACGCGTGACCGGCGGCGAGTACTCGAAGGCCGGTCATGGTCTTGACTCCGCGCATCGGGCGAAGCCACCGTTTCAGCTGCGCGTGGTCGGCCTCGACCCGGTTGTTCGCGTACCGCTCGACGTGATGCCAGGC
>JBKOZJ010000041.1:0-12006 GCA_046725875.1 Actinomycetota bacterium | reverse complement strand
GTGGAGGAGGAGATCGTCGAGCTGCGCAAGCGGCTGACCGAGCAGGGCCTGGACGCCGGGGCGGCGACCATCGCCTTCCACCTGGGTCAACGGCACGGTCAGGCGCCGGCGGTCTCGACGATCTGGCGGATCCTGTCCCGCCGGGGGTGCATCACCCCGCAGCCGCAGAAACGACCGAGGTCGTCGTATGTGCGGTTCGCCGCGGAGATGCCGAATGAACGCTGGCAGGCCGACATCACCCACTGGCAGCTGGCCGACGGCACCGACGTGGAGATCCTCAACATCATCGACGACCACTCCCGGCTGTTGGTCGGCTCGACCGCCCGGACGGTGTTCAAGTCCGCCGACGTGGTCGACAGCTTCCGCGCCGCCACCGCCGCCCATGACCTACCGGCCTCGATGCTCACCGACAACGCGGCGGTGTTCACCGGCGTACCCCGCCGCGGCGGCCGGGTCGCGCTGGAAGTCGAGCTGGTGCTGCTGGGCATCCGATGCATCCACTCCCGGCCCTACCACCCCCAGACCTGCGGCAAAGTCGAACGGTTCCACCAAACCCTCAAACGCTGGCTGGCTAAACAACCCCGGGCCGCCTCCGTCGCCGCGCTGCAGACCCAACTGGACGCCTTCCGCGGCTACTACAACACCGCCCGCCCGCACCGGGCCCTGCACCGCCGCACCCCGGCCGAGGCCTTCGCGGCCCGACCCAAAGCCCACCCACTAGCCGGCCCGGTCATCGACGGCCACTACCGCATCCGCCGCGACAAGATCGACCCGAGCGGAGTAATCACCCTCCGCTACAACAGCCGCCTCCACCACATCGGCATCGGCCGCGGCCACGCCGGAACCCCCGTCCTGATCCTCGCCGCCGACCTCCAGATCCGCATCGTCACCACCGATGGCGAACTCATCCGCGAGCTCACCCTCGACCCCACCCGCGACTACCAGCGCCAAGCCAAAACGTGAATGATGTCCCGCGACACGTGTGCACGATGTCCCGAGACATCACACCGGTGCCCCCGGCAGGAATCGAACCTGCGACACCCGCTTTAGGAGAGCGGTGCTCTATCCCCTGAGCTACGAGGGCAGAACTGGGAATTCCTTGATCATATCAGGTCGATCAGATCCTTCCGAGCTCACCTCGGCGATCTGATGGTGGAGTCTCAGGTCGCCAAGCAATCTATCGCTCCAGGCGGCTGTAGCAGCTCAAGGCTGGGAGGCGGCTCCAACGTACTCGTCGACCTGTCTCCAGTCATATCCACGCGACGATCTCGAATGCGGAATAGCCCTGATTAGCGCCCTGGATACCCTGTCACACCCCGCCATGGAGGTAGCCCATACTGGCCGGCGACCTCGGTCGTCTGCACCCGTTCGGTCACCGGCTGCTGCTGGTAATGGCAGTTCCCTTACGCTTGTCAGCTATAGCTGGCCTGGCCACGGCCTAACCGAAAGGTGAGGAGCGAGTGTCGTGAGAGTCGCAGATGTCATGACCCCGGCAAGCGTGACCGACTCTCCGGCCGACACGCTGCGTTCGGCGGCCGAGCGGATGTGGCGGCAGCAGACGGGCTCGTTGGTCGTGATGGACGCCGACCAGCTGGTCGGCATCATCACCGAGCGCGACCTGCTGAAAGCGATCGCCCAGGGGGTCGATGTCGAGAAGGCAACGGTCGGCGATGTGATGACGCGCGACGTGGTGACCGCGTATCCCGACGAAGCTCTCCGCGACGCGGCGCGCACGATGGCGGCGCACTGGATCCGGCACCTGCCGGTCACCGCAGAGGGTGCAGTTGTCGGGATGTTGAGCATGCGCGACGTCACCGGCGTCTTTGCCGCGTTGTCCAAGGATCCGGACTCGGTCGAGCTCGACGTCGACCATCTCGTTAGAGAGCTGCGTTTGGCCCGGATCGAAGCCGGCGACCTCGACTAGGCCAGCCGCTCCGGAGACTCGAATAGTGCGAGAATGGTCCCATCGAATGGGACAGCGCGTGAGACGAGCTGGATCAGCCCGCTCGGACGATTACCGACAAGCTTGATGTAACGGCTGCCGCCGCCAGCCGCTGCGCCGTTTCAGGACTTGCAGCGATCAAGACGAGCGCGCCATCCCCGCCGCTGGGTGAGGGCGCCGCGCCTCCCAGCACGCCGCCCGACTCGGTGACGGCACTCAGGATGGTGATCACTCGAATGCCCGCGGCTACCACGGACGCCGAGCCGGTAGCGCCGCTTCCCGCCCCCATCACGAACGAGTCGTCCAACCCTCCTCCCGCCGGGGGATTGGCGGCGAGAATATCGACGAGATCGCCGCTGCGCAGCATGGTGACGACGCCCGGGTCCGACAGCCGAACCGGAGCGACGACCATCCCGTCGCCCAACCCGGCCAACAAGGCGGGTCCGACGAGCCTGACATCGGTAAGCGGCTCGCCCCGGCGCGCCGGACCGGCCAGAATGCGACCAGTAACCGATCCCGCGTCCCGCAATGAGCCCCGCGGCACGACGGCCTTCGGAAACGACACCAAGGTTAAGTCCGACGCCTCTACGGCGATGCCGCCGGGAAGGTCGCGCGCCGCCACCACCACACGCTCGGTGGCCGGCGGTGCAGGAGCAAGGGCATTGAGGGCCGCCGCAACGGATGCGGTTGTGAGCACGGCGACAACCAGTGGGCGTCGCCAGAGGACCGCCCGGGTCAGAACGCCGCGGCGCAGCGCTGCCCTATTCTGTACGATTCCTCGCTGTCCGACCCCCCACAGCGCCGTCCTGTGCACCATCGGCTCTTGATGCGATGGCCCCAGCACGATCTTTCCCCGCAACCAGCTCAAGGCAGCTCGATGCCAGTATCGAGACCGTCCAGGGCGGACCCACAGGGGCAGGTACGCTCCAACGGCAATTCGGAAACAACATCAAGCAGCAGGCTGCGTAGCCGTACTACGTTCTCCGCGAAGACCTGGAGAACTTCTGCGTGCGTCACGCCCTCGCCCTCACCCACGCCGGCGTCGAGGTCGGTGACGAGGGCGAGCGCCGTGAAACACATCTCGAGCTCACGCGCTAGGACTGCCTCGGGATGGCCGGTCATGCCGACAACCGCCCAGCCCGCCGAGGAATACCAGCGCGACTCGGCGCGTGTGGAGAACCTCGGACCCTCGATCACGACCAGGGTGCCTTCGTCTACAGCCGGCCAGCCTGCGGCCTCGGCGGCCTTGACGGCCACCGACCGACCGGTAGGGCAGTAGGGATCCGCCACAGAGACGTGGACGACCTTCGCTGGCGGCCCGTCGAAATAGGTCTGCGCCCGGCATGAGGTGCGGTCAACAAATTGGTCAGGGATCACGAGGGTGCCCGGACCATACTCCGGTTGCAGGCCGCCGACTGCGCAGGGTCCAAGCACCTGACGGACGCCGACTGACCGCAGCGCCCACAGGTTCGCCCGATACGGGACGAGATGCGGCGGATAGCGGTGGTCGCGCCCATGCCGCGGTAGGAACGCTATCCGTCGACCGGCCACCTCGCCGATCGTGAGCGGATCACTCGGCGTTCCCCACGGGGTCTCAACCTCGATCTCCCTCATGTCATCCAGCAGCGAGTAGAACCCGGAACCGCCGATAATCCCGATCTCGGCGAAATCCTGATGCGGGCCGGACTGCGGAGTGCGGTCGGTCATGAGCCCGACCATAGCTGTCGCTCAGCACGATCCACCGTCAGCATCCACAGACCCGAGCGTCCACAGCCCTGGCAGAGCCCATCCGGCTGCCGTACCGCCCTTTCCGCTGATCAGCGGCAGGCGAATGTCAGCAGGTAACAGACATGATCAGCGGGACAAGGCGCGCGGACTGTAACCTTTGCCGTCACACATGCGCACGTGATCAGGCGAAATGGAGGGAGCCTCAGGATCCGGTCGTTGCCGAGGGTTTCGAGGGAGTGCCAGTGGCCGGCTTCGCGGAGTCGGCGGCGGGCTTGGAATCCGCACTCGAAGATCCAGAGTCGCCACCCGAGCCCGAACCCTCCGACGAACCGTTCGAGGACTTGCTCTTAGCCTCGGCCCGGCTGTCGGTCCGGTAGAAGCCGGAGCCCTTGAAGACGATCCCAACCGCCGAGTAGACCTTGCGCAGCGCGCCGCCGCAGGCGGGGCAGATGGTCAGCGGGTCGTCGCTGAACGTTTGGACGACCTCGAGCTGCTCGCCACACGTAGTGCAGGCGTATTGATACGTCGGCACGATCTTCCCTCCGCTGGCACTCGGGGACTCTGAGTGCTAATGATGCGTCACGACAACCATGATCCGCAAAGTATGGGTTCTGCATCGAGTCGTCACGGCCGCCGATGATCGTGGATGATGGCAGATATCTCGGCTGGCTGGGCAGCCGTTGGCAAGCAGCGCGGGCTTGCCGCCGTTGATCACGCGCAACTCGTGCTCGTTCGCCGCACTCGCGCTCGGGGCGCAGGGTAAAGCATTGGCGGAAAGCGGTAGATCAGTCGCCGTGCTCGCCGAACCAGCCGGCAAGCCGCCCCCGGCGGCTGACCGCTCGAAGCCGCCGCTCGGTGCTTCGGCGAACCGCCGCCGTGGCCACGACCATCAGGTCGTCGCCGTGCCTGATCACTGTGCTCGGCATGGGCACGAACCCAGTGCCCTCCCGAACGATCAAGGTGACGAGGGCACCGCGAGGCAGCCGGAGCTCGCTCACCTCGACACCGTTCATTGCCGACCCGTCGGGCACGTGCACCGTGAGCACGTCGGCTTCCAGCTGGCCGAGCGGAGCGGTGTCGAGGTCGACCTCGCTTGCTTCGTACGGCGACGCAATGCCGAGCCGCCGGGCCACCCAGGGCAGTGTCGGCGCCTGCAAGAGTGTGAAGAGGACGACAAGCACGAATACGATGTCGAAGATCCGCCGGGCGCCATCGACACCGTCAACGACCGGCACTGTCGCCGTCACGATCGGCACTGCACCGCGCAGCCCGGCCCAGGACATGAAGGCCCGCTCGCGCTGCCGAAACCGGAACCACACCGTCGACAGCCACACCGACACCGGGCGGGCAACCAGCAGCAGCACGAAGCCGATAGCGAGGCCAGGCACGATGGCCGACCCGAGCCGGGACGGGGTGACCAGCAGCCCGAGCATGGTGAACAGCCCGATCTGGGCGAGCCAGGCGAGCCCCTCGGCGAATCCCCGAGTGGCCGGTCCATGCGGTAGCCGGGAGTTTCCGAGCACGAGGGACGCGACATAGACCGCGATGAAGCCGCTCGCGTGGGCAACCGCCGCGACTGCGTAGGCGAGGACGGCGAAGGCGAAGACCGCAAGTGGATACAACCCGGAGGACGGCAAGGCGACGCGCCGCAGCCCCTCGGCGCCGAGCCGGCCGAGCACGAGTCCGAGGACTGCGCCCACGGCGATTTCGTACACCATCGTGCCGACGAGTTCGCCCACCGTGGGGGCGTCCCATGTGCGAGACGTGCTCAAGGTGACGACGAGCAGGATCGCCGTTGGGTCGTTTAGGCCAGATTCGGCTTCCAGAAGGCTGGCCAGGCGACGCGGCAAGCTGAGCCCGCGGAGGACGGCGAAGACCGCGGCTGCATCCGTCGCTGCAAGGACCGAGCCGATCAGGAACGCCGATTGCCAGCCGAGGTCGAGCAGGTACCTGGCGGCAACTGCCGTTATGGCCACCGAAATGCCGACCCCGACCGTGGCGAGCACGGCGGCGGCACGTACCACCGGCCGGAGCGTGTCCCAGTGGGTGGTCAGCCCTCCTTCGGCGAGGATCACGACGAGAGCCGCATAGCCCAGCGCTCGGGCGAGTTCGAAGTCGTCGAACTCGATTCCGATGACGTCCTCGCCGAGCAGCAGGCCGAGGCCGAGGAAGAGCAGCAGGCTGGGCAGCCCGGTACGCGCCGCAACCCGGGCGGCTACGACGGCGAAGAGCAGCACGGCCGCGCTGATGAGCAGCACTTTGTCGAGCTGCTCCACCGTCATCATGAGCAAGGGTAAGGGCGGGTGGCGCGGACGCCAGCACTGTCGCGGGCCCATCGGTTGGCCGTGTGGCACGATGCGACGAACCGAGACCGGAAAGGAGCGACCGTGGCGCGGTTTGCACTGCCAGCGCTGCCAAGCCAATGGGCCCGGTTGCCCAAGCCGGCCCGGTGGGCGGTGCTGGCCGGCACGGGCCTGCTCGTTCTCGCGGTCCTCGGCACCATCGGTTTCCGCTGGATCATCCACCGCCCGCTGCCGCAGCTCGACGGGCGGATCGCCATTTCCGGGCTGGAGGGCGAGGTGACCGTCTATCGGGACAAGTGGGGCATACCGCAGATCTACGCTACGGACCCAGACGATCTGTTCCGCGCACAGGGCTACGTCCACGCGCAGGACCGTTTCTGGGAGATGGACTTCCGCCGGCATATGACGGCCGGTCGACTGTCCGAGCTATTCGGCTCCGATCAGGTGGAGACCGACGCATTCATCCGTACTCTCGGCTGGCGGCGGGTCGCCGAGCAGGAGTGGCAGGTGCTCGCTCCGGAGACCAAGCGCTATCTCCAGGATTACGCCGAGGGGGTCAACGCCTACCTGGCTGACCATGAGGGCAGCCGAGCGAGCCTCGAGTACGCCGTCCTGTGGACGCAGAACCGTGGCTACAAGCCGGAGCCGTGGAACCCGATCGACTCCCTTGCCTGGCTCAAAGCGATGGCTTGGGACCTTCGGACGAACATGGAGGACGAGATCGCCCGCTCGCTGGCCGCGGAAACACTGCCGAAGGAGCGGGTCGATCAGCTCTATCCGGCTTATCCATACGATCGGAACCCGCCCATCGTGCGCAGCGGACGCGTCGTGGACGGAAAGTTTGTGGGCCAAGGCGGCGGCGACGGTGGCCTCGAGCCGCCGGTCAACACCCCGGCTCTGCTCGGCAGTGCCCACCCGGCCATAGGTTCCCGCACAGTAGGAGGGACCCCTGCTCCAACTAGACCGGAGCAAGGTGCGCATCTCCCGAGCCACGCGGGCGCGGCGCTGGCCCAGGCGGCGGCGAACCTCGAAGCGCTGCCCGACCTGCTGGGTGACGCCGGCGCCGGCATCGGGTCCAACTCGTGGGTGGTCTCAGGTGTACGGACAACGACGGGCAGGCCACTGCTCGCAAACGACCCGCATCTGGCGCCCACCATGCCGTCGGTCTGGTACCAAGCCGGGCTGCACTGCGCCAAGGCGGGCAGAGCAACCGAGGGCGGCGACTCCGCCAAGGCGGCTCGCGGTGCATGTCCGTTCGACGTCACCGGCTTCACGTTCTCCGGCGTACCCGGCGTGATCATCGGACATAACGCGTCAATCGCGTGGGGCTTCACGAACCTCGGCGCGGACGTCTCAGACCTCTACCTGGAGCGCATCCGCGGCGACCAGTACGAGTACAAGGGAAAGCTCGAACCGGTGACCCGACGGAAGGAGACGATCAAGGTCGCCGGCGGAGCCGATGTAACCATCACGATCCGCTCCACGCGGCATGGCCCGATCGTGTCCGACGCGCTTGGCGACTCCGAGACCGTCGAGAACCTGCGTGACGTCGGGAAGTTTGCTCCAGCGCCAGGAACATCGGCCGAGCGTGGGAACGGCTACGCCGTCGCCCTAGGGTGGACCGCACTCGATCCGAGCAACACGGCCGACGCCGTCTTGGAGTTGGACACCGCACGCAACTGGACGCAGTTCCGGGCAGCCGCTCGCTCGTTCGCCGTTCCATCACAGAACCTCATCTACGCCGACACTGCGGGCAACATCGGTTACCAGGCTCCCGGCCGAATCCCCGTGCGGGCGAAGGGCGATGGACGGTGGCCGGTGCCGGGCTGGACCGGCGACTACGAGTGGAAGGGATTCGTCCCCTTCGACGCGTTGCCGACCGTACACAACCCGGTCAGCGGTTACATCGTCACGGCGAACAACGCGGTCGCCCCTGCGTCGTACCCCTATCTGCTCACGAACGACTGGTCCTATGGCTATCGCTCGGGCCGGATCGAGGAGCTCATCAGGGATGCCGGCACGCTCGACCTCCAGGCGATGCTGCACATCCAGCTCGACACCTCCAATCGGATGGCGCCCGTGCTCGTCCCGAGGCTGCTCGACCTTCGGGTCGACGGCTGGACGGCGGAGGGGCAGCGGCTGCTGCGGGGCTGGGACTACACGCAGCCGGCCAACTCGGGAGCCGCCGCCTACTACAACGCGGTCTGGCGCAACCTGCTGATGAGGACGTTCAACGACGAGATCCCCGACGGCATCGCCCGGCCGGACGGCAGCGACCGTTGGTTCGAGGTGGTCCGGCCGCTGCTCGACCGCCCGACCGATCGCTGGTGGGATGACGTGCGCACCAAGAACAAGCGCGAGACCCGCGACGACATCCTCCGCGCCGCGTTGACCGACGCACGCAACGAGCTCACCCGGCTGTCCGGCAAGGACCCGGCCAAGTGGTCGTGGGGCCGGATCCACACCCTGTCGCTGGAGAATCAGAGCCTCGGCCAGTCCGGAATCGGCTTTATCGCAGGGCTGTTCAACCGTGGCCCGCTACGCCTCGGCGGCGGCGACTCGATCGTGGACGCGACAGCGTGGAACGCTGCTGAGGGGTACGAGGTGACCGCGGCGCCGTCGATGCGAATGGTCGTGGACCTCTCCGACCTGGACCAGTCTCGCTGGGTCAACCTCACCGGCGCGTCAGGCCACACCACCTCACCTAACTACTGGGACCAGTCCAAGCTGTGGGCCGACGGAGCGACGTTGGCCATGCTCTGGCGCCGGGACACGATCGAGCGAGGTGCCGAGCACACCCTCACCCTTGCCCCGCCGAGCTAGTCCGAGGAGCCGCGAACCGGACGATCCCGCTCGGAGTTATGGCCGCATCGACGGGTTGGTCATGCGGCTCGTGCGGCAGCTCGTCGAGGATCTCGCCGTCATACAGGAGTACAGCAGTGAACGGGCGCGTGGGCCCGTGGGGTGAGTCTTGTACGGAGATTGGAGGCTCGCGGTTGATTCGAGCCAGCGCGCGGTCATATGACCCGCCGCCACGGCCGAGCCGGACGCCTTCGCGGTCAACTGCCACCCCCGGCACGAGAACGGCATCTGCCGATCTGATCGCGTCCATACCCAGCGTCGGACCCGTGGGGGAGTGCGTACCGCGTGGGCCAGACCGCAGCGATCGCTCGCCCTCGTACACACCCCAGGCGAGCTCGCCATCGGCGAGCAGGACGGGGAGCAGGACCCGCACCGCGTGATCGCGCAGCGCCGCAAGAAGTGGCCGGGTGTCCGGCTCGCTCCCGATCGGAACATACGCGCATACGATCCGCGCCGCATTGATCTCCCGGATACCCAACGCGACCCGGCAAAGCGCCTGACCAGCTGCCGCCCGTTCGGTGGCGGCAAGGTCCGCGCGCAAACCGAGCAAACGTGACCGCACGCTCGGTTTGTCGTTGGTTCGGTCACGCATCCGGCCTCCAAGGCAACGACCGCAGGTGTGCGAACATCATGTCGCCATCAAGTCCGCACTCCCACTGCCGGAGAGGAAGTGAGCTTGGCCCCGTCAGCCAGCAGTTGACTTGCGCCGTTCGACCCCTGGTCGACGGGCTAAGGTGCGGTGACATGAGCCCTCACATCGAGAAGGCCGTCGTAACCGTCGCAGGCCTAGGCACCCGCTTCCTGCCCGCGACCAAGGCGACACCGAAGGAGCTGCTGCCGGTCGTCGACAAGCCGGCGATCCAGTACGTCGTCGAGGAGGCTGTGGATGCCGGACTCACCGACGTGCTCTTCGTCACCGGGCGGGCAAAGGGTGCGCTCGAGGACCACTTCGACCGGGCACCGGAGCTCGAGGCGGCGCTCGAGGCGAAGGGCGATCTGGAGCGGCTGCGCGCCATCCGCGAGCCGGCCGAGCTCGCCACCATCCACTACGTTCGCCAGGCCGAGCCGCGCGGTCTCGGGCACGCGGTGCTGTGCGGGCAGCGGCACGTCGGGCACCAGCCGTTCGCCGTCTTGCTCGGCGACGACATCATCGACTCGCGGGACTCGCTGCTCGATCGGATGATCGAGGTGCAGCGGCGTTACGGCGGCAGCGTGGTCGCTCTGATCGAGGTGGATCCGGCCACGGTCCATCTCTATGGCTGCGCCGCCGTATCCGCCGTGCCCGGCGAAACTGACGTCGTGCGCGTCGACGACCTGGTCGAGAAGCCGAAGCAGGACGCGCCGAGCAACCTAGCCGTCATCGGGCGCTATGTCCTCGATCCCGCGGTCTTCGAGGTGCTTGCTCAGACCCCGCCTGGTTATGGAGGGGAGATCCAGATCACCGACGCGTTGCGGGCGCTCGCCCAGCGAGACGGGTCCCGGGGCGGGCCGGTGCACGGCGTCCTTTACCGTGGGAGGCGCTACGACACGGGCGACAAGGCCGAGTACCTGCGGGCCACCGTCCGCCTGGCATGTGATCGCGGCGACCTGGGACCCGAGTTCCGGCAGTGGCTCAAGACTTTCGTCGCCGAGGAAATGGACCGACGGTGACACTCGTCTCGGTCGACGACTACCTCGCCAAGATCCTGGGCACGGTCGGCCCGCTGCCGGCCATCAACCTCCAGCTCCTCGATGCCCACGGCTGTCTGCTCGTCGAGGACATCATCGCGCCCGTAGATCTACCATCCTTCGACAACTCCGCGATGGACGGCTACGCCGTCCGGCACGACGACGTCGCGGACGCTTCGCTCGAGAAGCCGGTGGTGCTACCGGTGGTCGGGGACATTCCGGCGGGAGACACCCAGGCTCGGATGATCGCACCCGGCATGAGCGTGCGCATCATGACCGGCGCTGCCATGCCGGCCGGTGCGGACGCGGTGGTCCCGGTGGAATGGACCGACGGTGGTGTCGCCCAGGTGACCATCAACCGGGCGCCCGAGCTCGGGCAGCACGTCCGGCGCCGAGGGGACGACGTCCGGTCCGGCGAACGTATCCTCACGGCCGGCACCCGGCTCGGCGCTCCCCAAGTCGGCCTGCTTGCCGCCATCGGCGCGGATCGCGTCCTCGTCCGGCCGCGCCCCCGCGTGGTCGTCCTGTCCACCGGCAGCGAGTTGGTCGACCCCGGCGGGCAGCTCGCGTCCGGGCAGATCTACGACGCGAACAGCCACACGCTAGCGGCGGCTGCAACCGAGGCGGGCGCTATTGCCTATCGCGTCGGGATCGTGACCGACGACCCGGCCTTGCTTACCGAGACCATCGATGACCAGCTCGTCCGCGCCGACCTCGTGGTGACCAGCGGCGGGGTGAGCGCCGGCGCTTATGACGTGGTCAAGGAGGTGCTCTCGCAGCTCGGCACGGTGAGCTTCGAGCGGGTCGCGATGCAGCCGGGCATGCCGCAGGGTTTCGGCACCATCGGACCGGATCAGACTCCGATCTTCACGCTGCCGGGCAACCCAGTGAGCGCTTATGTGTCGTTCGAGGTGTTCGTACGCCCGGTCATTCGCACGCTGCTCGGGCAGGAGCCGATCCACCGGCCCGTGGTCCGGGCGACGTTGACCGAGGCGCTGGCGTCGCCAGCAGGCCGGCGGCAGTACGCGCGGGCCAAGCTCGACCAGTCCAGCGAGCCGCCGTCGGTCCGCCCGGTCGGGGGGTCGGGCTCCCATCTGCTCGGGAACCTCGCGCTTGCGAACGCACTTATCGTGCTCGACGAGGACGTGACCGGGGTCGCCGCCGGCGAGGAGGTCGACGTCATGGTCCTCGATCAGCAAGACCGGATGTCGTAGCAGCCATGGCCGCCGGCTCCGACGAGACAACCAAGGACGACCCCGCCCGGCTCACCCACGTCGACGAGCGGGGAGCCGCGCGGATGGTCGACGTCTCGGGGAAGGACGTGACGGTCCGCACCGCGACCGCAACCGGCCGGGTCACCATGTCATCCGAGGTGGTGGCGCTGCTGCGCGGCCGAGGCGTACCGAAGGGCGACGCCCTTGCCGTTGCGCGGATCGCGGGGATCCAGGCCGCGAAACGTACTCCGGACCTCGTTCCGCTGTGCCACCCGATCGCGATTCACGG
>JBKOZJ010000040.1:0-12032 GCA_046725875.1 Actinomycetota bacterium | reverse complement strand
CCCCGCGGTTGCCGTCGTCGACGCGAACACCTACTCCTCCGGCGACCTGTTCGCGGCAGGCTGGGTCGACAACCAGATCGGGCCGCTGGTCGTGGTCGGGCAAGCCACCGGCGCCGGCGGCGCCAACGTGTGGACCGGCGACCAGCTGCGCGACTCGCTCGCCGGCACCGCACACGCCTACGACCCGCTGCCCGGCGGCGTCGGGTTCACCGTGGCCATCCGCCGCACCATCCGCTCCGGGCGCGCCGACGGCATCCCGATCGAAGACCTCGGCATCGGCGGCATCCCCTACGCCATGACCCGCCGCGACATCGAGGACGGCAACCGGGACCTTCTCGCCTTCTGCCAGGACCTGCTCCGCCGCCAGCCCTAACCCACGGGCACGTTGTGGCACCATGCACCCGCACAACTCAGGAGACCAGCATGGTCGAGTTCGATCCCGGCCCCAGCAAGACCCTGGCCGCTCACTTCGCCGCGCTGCCCAGCTACGCCCCCCACCGCGACCTGTTCTGGTACGACTGGGGCCCGGTCTTCTACCGCGGCCGCCTCGACCGCAGCGCGCGGCTGCTCGGCATCGCCTCCGACCCCGGCCCCACCGAACGCATCGCCTGCCGCACCCTCGTCGGCGACGCCGGGCAACGCGTTCAGGGCTTCCTCGCCAAGCTCGGCCTCACCCGCAGCTACGTGCTCGTGAACGCCTTCGCCTACGCCTTGGTGCCGTCTCGAGCCCAGCACGCCACCCCGATGCTGGCCGAGCCCGCTCACCAGCAGTGGCGCAACACACTCCTCGACAAGATCACCGGGCCTAGCCTGCAGGCCGTCCTCGCGTTCGGCGCACAAGCCCAGCACGCGGTCGACCTGTGGCCGCACCCGCCCGGCGTACCGATCGTGAAGGTGCCCCACCCGTCCAGCCGCAACACCAGCGCGCTCATCACCGCCTGGCGAGCCGCCGTCGAGCAGCTGCGAGGCGTCATCACCCCTGACCCAGACGGCGACGCCACCGTACCCAACTACGGCGATCAACTCCTGGAACAGGACTACGCCCGCATCCCGCCACGAGACCTGCCCTTCGGGGTTCCCCCCTGGCTCGGAGATGACGCCTGGGGCCGCGCCGCCAAGCCCCGACACAACAACAGCGTCGAACGACCCCGAAGCGACCTACTGCACACATTGGTTTGGCGCGCTCCGAACCAACTGCCCGAGCTCTAATGGCCTCTGGGTGAGGCGGCAACCTGCCGTGACTGGCTCGGGTCCTTGCACGACATACTGACTTCCGTGTGATCGGCTGCGTTGTTCGCGTCGGCGACCACGTGCTTGAGGACTTCTCAGCGTTCGCGATCTGCGTGGACGACTGAGTCTGACGCCGCTACGGCCGACTCCGACGGCGCGCGGCCGTTGGCGGCGATGGCGGCGGCGTTCATCACTCCACCCATGGGGATCACGAGCACCGCACCTTGCACCGCCCGTGGATGGCGGGAGAGGTTAGCGAGGCGCCACACCCCGACCAGGCCGAAGATCGACTATCAGCGGTACGCCGAGCCAGGCCTCGACTTCCAGGCGGACGCCTGCCTAACGAAGGTGCGCGACCTGCAGGGCGGCGGCGATCCACGGCAGCCACAGACCGCGAGCCTTGGCATCGGCGAGCCTGCGCAGGCTGCCGCCCAGCACATAACCCACGCGCACGCCGCAGGCCAGCGGCGCGAGGACGAGACCCGGCGGCGCCAATTGAGCGGTCGACGTCCTCGGTGGCCTCGTCCACGAATATCGACGGGCCGCCTGAGGTTCGTGCCGCACAAGCCACATACCGCATCGGGTCACCGTCCCCGAGCGCCACTTCCCCCATTACACCAAGTCGACCCGAGTGACTCCCGGTTGCCCGCGCGGCCCACAGGCTCGCACTGCACGGCGCGAATCCGGGCTGCCCGCGACCGCAATCACATCCGACCGTGTGTGCCATCCGCCCTCATGCAGACGCACCCGGACCCTCGGCCCAGCGCCGGGAAGGATTCCGCGGTTGCACCCTTCAGCCTGCACGCATGCCTGAGCCCCAGGTTTCGGCCGTGCTCCGCACCTCGTGACGGCCATGACACGTTCGACAGGAGGGCACAACTCCGGCGTGCGTGACATGCCTGTGGTTGCCGTCCCGCGCCGATGGAGGGCCATGATGGACGCGATAGGGCAGCACCGGTTCGCCCTTCACCCGGCGCCGATACCGCCGCATTCGAGCTCTCGTGTCGTCGATGACCGGTGAGGGCAGCCGCTGGTCACCAGGGTGACCAGCGGCTTCAGCGAGCGGCTACTCAAGGTCGTGGACCAGCCGACGCCGACGAGGAGTCTCGCCAACCGGGCCCGTAGTACGTGTGGGAGGTGACCGTGCGCCTCGTAAGCGGCGACCGGTATGTTTGCCGGCAGCGCGGGGGTCCCCGGGAGGCAGTGGCGGAGCTGGTTACGCTCGTCGCCGTCGAGGCATGTCGCATCTCGAGGCGACCGCTGCGCGAGGCTAGTGCCCTAGCATACCTGGGGCATCCCGTTCTGGCTCGGATCAGGCGATGGGCTGCTTGAGATCGACACTGTCGAGCTGCTCATAGGTGCGTAGCCGCATTCTGAACCGGCCTGCGTCGCCCCAGGAGGTGCCCCAGCTGTTCGCGTAGGTGATGGTGCTGTTGAACGCGTCCCGCATGTCCAGTTCGACGCCGACCGCCTCTACTTCGTGGCCGCCGGCCAGAACGCTCGATGGCCAGGACGGGTTCGAGTCGATAAAGCCGTCAGCGTCAGGCTCGAAGAACGCCGTGTGCCACGGCATGCCTTGCAGCACCGGCCCGTTCTGAAGAAGCCTCAGGAGCCCGTATGGGGTGCGCGCCCAGCGGTAGCGGGAGATGATCCCGCGGGTCTTGAGGACCTTGCAGATTGCGAGGCCGGATGACCCGGTGTCATCGGGAGGGTATTCACCTAGATAGGCGTCGACCTTCGTCGCGTCCGAGTACAGCTGGACTGCGAACTCCTCGGCGCGGGGCGCGTCGTCGGGTGCCGGCAGCACGTTCCGGCCGCACTCATCGTACAGCGGCTGGGTGCCGAGCGCGCCGGCGCCAGCGTTGCCAGTGCACGACCCGAGCTGGCCCTGGTCGAGGATGGCCAGCACGCGTTCCCACTCCCGCGAGTGCAACGACCTGCCCATCTCCTCGACGTCGTTTTCGACCATGAACGCGAGACTTCGCGCATCCAGCCACAGGTTGCGGCCCAGCCGCATACCCTCGTGCACGACCTCCTCAAATTTGCGGTAGAGGAAGCCGCTGTCGAGCAAACCTCCGGCCATGATCCAGCCCCCTTCCAGTGCCTCGCGGAAATCGTCCACACGGCTTCATGATCAGTCATGGTTGATTGATCACTATCTGCAGCGGATCGTAGTCACGTTGCGACGCCTCTGCGAGCATTCCTGAACGGAGACGACGAGTCACCAAAGCCAGCCACAGGCCGGCAACGGAGGTGAGTCATGCAGCTAGGGAAAGCGGACTCGGGCGCCCAGGTGACCATCCGCGTAGGCGACACGGTCAATATCCGGCTACCCGAGAATCCGACGACCGGACACCGCTGGCACGCGGAGATCGATCCTGCCGCACTGCGGCAGGTTAGCGACAGCTACGAGGGCGCGACCAGTCCCCGCGGCGCGCCAGGCATGCGGGTTCTCACCCTCCAGGCCCTACGGCCAGGGCAAACTCTGTTGCGCCTTGTCAACCGCCGTAGCTGGGAGGCCGAGGTCAATGACGAGTTTCTCGCGCATCTCAACGTGCTATCCGTATAAAACGGTGCGACGTTCCCTGGAGAACCAAGAAAGCGGCTCATCAACTTGTCGCCGCATGAACGCCCAGGGCGGGCCCGATCACAGGGTTTCGCACCCGACAGGCGGGACGCCGACTGGGTCTTGGCCAGGTCAGGGTAGGCGAACGTAGCCGTTTCAGGGCGTCCAGAAGAACTACCTCTCGAACAGCGGCGTGGGACTGAAGGCCGGGGATGAGCGCGGCGGCCCTGCGGGTGGGAGCATCTTGTCCGCGAGGATCATCACGCCGTTGTTCCCAGCGTCGAGGACGCATGTAGCGGGATCTGTCCGAACTCGCTGTGCTTTCCCGGGGGCTCGCCGCGGACCTGGGCGGCGAGGTTCTTTGCCCGACCTGCGTCTGTGCCTCGGCCGTGGCAAATCGCCGCAGGTCACGGCAAGCCCGACCTCTAGAACCCCACACGCCCTCGAGCGGAGCAGCACGAGAGTCTGGACCCGCCTCAAAGTAGCGTCGAAATTGCGCTCGACATTCTCTGGCGAAAGAGCGGATTTGTCGGCGAGAGTGCGGCCGATGCCTTCTACGTGCGTTGCGACGGCGATGTCAATCCTCTGGAATTCGCTGCGGCTGGGCCGGTCCGGGTCGAGTTCGGGTTCGCACTGGGTCTGTTGCATTATTCGATAGCCGAGCATGCCGAGGAGCGGGGTTGTCCGAGCTTCGGTCAGACGACCTTGGCCAGTTGGGCGAACGCGACAGCGAGTCGGCGGGTGCCTGGCTCGTCTGTGGCGATCTCGTAATGTCCGCGGCGGAGGTTCTGAACGAACGCGTGACCTGCGGCGAGGACCCGTAGTCCGGTCATGGTCTTGATCCCGCGCATCGGGCGTAGTCGCCGCTTCAGGTGGGCGTGATCGGCTTCGACCCGGTTGTTCGCATATCGCTCGATGTGGTGCCCAGACCGCCGGCCAGGTCTCATCGGACTCGAGGGTAAGTGGGCGCCCGGTCGGTGACGACCTCCACCGGCACCACACCGGTGGCGTTCCTGGCGCGCTGGAAGAACCGACGCGCGGCCTCGCCGTCCCGGCGCGCGGAGGCATACACGTCGATGACCTGCCCGAACTGGTCGACCGTGCCGAACTACCTTGCCTCGGTCAATGCAACAGAGCCCCTGCCCGTATTGGTCGACCGCGCGGTACAGGTAGATCAACCGGCCGGCGACCTTGACATTGGTCTCATCGACGTGCCAGCGGTCGCCGACCCGGTGCCGGCCGAACCGGGCTGCGTCGGCCAGCAGCGGCGCAAACCGCTGCACGCAGCGGTGCACTGTGACGTGGTCGACGCCGATGCCACGTTCGGCGAGCCGCCGAGTCAGCCGCATGCGGCACCAGCATGCCGAAGCACCGGCCTCGCTCAATGCAACAGACCCACCGAGAGTCAGCGTGCCCGGCTCCGGCTCATCCTTCGCGCCACTCTCACTCACCACGACCGTCACGGTGACGGGTGCCGGTCGTGCAGCATGACGAAAGCCGCCGCTTCCGAGTCCTCGCCGGCTGGAAGAACCGGCGCGCGGCCTTGCCGTCGCGGCGGGTGGAGGCGTACACGTCGATCACCTGCCCGAACCCGTCGACCGCCCGATACAAGTAGACCCAGCGGCCGGCGACGGTCACGTTGGTCTGTGTCTGGCCCTGCGCGTCATGCCGATCCTCGGCCCGATCCCTGCAGCGCAGACTCACGTCCAGCAGGCACTTCGCGTTTCTGAACCCTTCAGGCTTCCCCACCGTGGCCTGCGGTGCCCGGACTCGGTATCGACCGCAAATCGCGAGCGTCACTGCTCTCGGCCGACTATCGATCCTGCGCCCGGGCGCGGCCCTCTGCATGGCTTGCTGTCCACTTGGCGTGTTCTTGAGAGATCAGGCCTTCGATTCGCTCCGCCAACTGGCTGTGCCGATCTGCACCCAGGTACGGTCCGGCGCCGGCCAGGTAGAGGAACCGCTCGTGCTTGAGCGCCTCGGCGGTGGAGCGATAGGTGATCCAGTGCTCCTGGAACTGGTAGAGGTGCTGGGTCCCCTCCAGGACGACGATCATGGCGGCCAGGCCACCGGTCACCCAGACTGAGCTGTCGCTGCCGGCCACGACCGGCAGCGACGCCGCGATAGCGAGCTCGAGCAGCTTGAGCCACTTGTACCGGCGCTGGCTGTCGCTGCTCTTGCGGTCGTACCAGCCGATCTGGTCCTCCAGCCGGTCCCAGGTCGGATCCTCTTCTTCCGGAGGCGGCACGGCCTCGATCGGGCGCGCCGGCCCCAGTCCGTCCTCACCGCGTGCCATCCGGGCCCCCTTTCTGATCACATGCAGCTAGGAGTGTTCCACGCGAGCCGGCTAGCGAGGAAGCCCGCTCACGGGGTCGTCGCCCGGTCGCACCTGATTCTCTCTGCGTGGCGTTCTCCATGCTCGTGGAGAGCATCCTGCCACGGTCCATCGGATACGTCCGCGAGCGTCCCAGCCTTCGGGTAGGCGTTCGCCATCAGGGTTCGCACAGATTCTTGATCAGCGGCAATGTCGGCGGCGATGAATCCGGTGGCAAAGGCGTCCGAGACCTTCCGGTCATGATGTCACGGCCAGAACCCATCGGCCCACCCGTCGAGGCCCAATTTGCCGTGGCTAGTTGGCCGAACGCGATGGCGAGTCGCAGGTTGCCGGGTTGGTCGGCGGCGATCTCGTAATGGCCGCGGCGTAGGTTCTGGACGAACGCGTGCCCGGTGGCGATTACCCGCAGCCCGGTCATGGTTTTGACCCCGCGCATCGCGCGTAGCCGTCGTTTCAGCTGCGCGTGGTCGGCCTCAATCCGGTTGCTGCGTACCGCTCGACGTGGTGCCACACCGCTGGCAACGTGTCATCGAGGACCCGCGGGGGTCTGTTGCATTGAGCGATCGCAGGTGATCTTCGCATGAAGATTTGCTGTCAACACAGTCCGGCGCACCGTGGGCCACGGTGGAAGCTCCCATCAGCGGGCCGTGAGGCGCCCCGGGAACGCTTCCGCGCGTAAGATTTCCGGTCAAGATCGCCTCCGATCGCTCAATGCAACAGACCCGTATGGCCAGGCATTCGACGCCGTCTTCGCCTGCGCGGCGCGTCCACGGTCAAGAGCTCGCCGCACGCCGCGAGCGAACTGCTACGCCGAGAGTTTCGTCCGCAGCGCCCGCGACGAGTGCGCCGACCGAATGCTGATCTACAACCAGCGCCACGCCATCACGGTCTTCGATCAGTATGCCCGCCACTTCAAAGGGCATCGACCGCATCAAAGCCTCCAGCAGCCGTCGCCGAACGACGACCCGGCGACAGTCGTCCCACTTGATGCTCCGATCCGCCGCCGCAAAGTCCTACAAGGCGTGATCAACGAGTACCACGGAGCCGCCTGATCCAGCCTGCGCTACGGCAGGTCAACGCCGCAGCGGCGGATTTGGCCAGCGTGATCTTCGCCGGCAACCTGACCGACCCGAGCTTACGAAGGAGGGATCACTGCCGAGGGATGCCGACCCAGACCGCGGCGTCGGAGCCCTGCTTGGAGGTGGCTTCGCCGACCGCGATCACGCCCGTTTGGGTGCGGGCCAGGCTTAGGATCTCCTGGTTGCCGGGTCCGGAGAACACCGCCTCGCGGGTCCAGGTCTTGCCCGTCTGGGAGGTCCAGATGGCCGCGTCCAAGGCGGCGGTCGTTCCCGAGAAGCCGGCGGTGATGAGCTTCGGGACACCCTTGCCCACCGCGTCGGCGTCGGGGATGACTCGGGTGAGCATCCCGTCGGGGCCCAGGCCGGTCATGGCTGGGGCGCCGACGCGGGTCCAGGTGCGGCCGTCGTCGGAGAGCCAGACGAGGCCGCGGGTGCCTCCGGACCGGCGTTCGACGCCGACGGCGATGAGGCCCGAGCCGAAGCGGTCGAGGTCGGTGATCTCCTGGTCGCCGGCGCCGCCCAGTGACCGGTCCTTAACCGGTTCCCAGGTGCGCAGGTCGCTGGAGATCCAGACGGCTGCGTCCTCGCCACCGGACGTCTGGCCGGCGGACCCGCCGGCGGCGATGTAGCTGGTCCCGTAGCCGAGGTCGGCTTCGACGACCCGCCACACCACCTGTCGGCCGGGGCCTTCGAAGGAGCGGTCGCTGATCCGGTCCCAGCCGGCCGGGGCGCTCTGGTAGCGCCAGATCACGGCATCGTCGTCGCCGTCCCCACGGGTCTCGGAACCTGCCGTCAGCAGTCCCTGCCCCGTGCTCCGCACCCGGTTGACCCGCTGGCTGCCCGGCTCGCGGAGGTCGCTGGCAACCCGGTCCCAGGCGCGGCCGTCCGATGACTCCCAAGCGGCGATGTCCGAGTCGCCTGCGGAGGTGTCCGAACCGACCGCCATCAGGGTCCCGCGGTACTCGGCGACCGTGGACACGACCTGGTCGCCGGGTCCCCCGAGGTCCTTGTCGGCGATCCGCTCCCAGTTCCGACCGTCCTGGGAGATCCAGATCGCCGCGTCCCGGTCGCCGCTGGAGGTCGTGAACCCGCCGGCCAGGTAACTGGGGTCCTGCTTGAACGTGCGGGTGACGGCGTTCATCCGCTGGTCACCCGGGCCTCCGAGGGCGGCTTCGGTTAGCCGCTCCCAGCGGAGCTGACCGGCGGCCTTGGGGGTGGCGGTGCCGGGGGCCGAGGGCGTCGACGCACCGCGGCGGAGCTGCTGGGCGGCGATGACGGCCGCGGCGGCGACCACGACCGCCGCGATTCCTGCCGCGATGACCAACGGCAGGCGCCGGCGCGGAGCACGAGCCCGCCCGGACGGGCGGGCACGGCGGTCGGCGGGCGCCGCCGTGGCCGGCGGGGCTGGGACCGTCGGCGACGGAGGCGGCCCAGCCTCGCCCGTGGCTGGACTGGGCTGCGAGACCGGCAGACCGTCTCGCACCACGTCCCGATACCTGGCCCTAGCTGCTGGCCCGGCACTCGGCATGAGAGTCGGTTCGGCCGACTCCCGCCGTTCAGAACCCTCGTCGATCTCCGTCATGCCGCGGTCCAGCGGCTTGCTCAACTCCGAAGGTGAAGATCCGGTCGGCGCGGCGGCAGCTGCCGGCGGAATGCTGCGTGGTGGACCGGATTCCGCCCGCCGCTGTCGGTCCGGCGCGACCGGCGGCTCCGTTGTGGTGAGGTCTGGCGCCTTGTCGGCCGGCACCGATATCCCGGCCGCATGCTCTTGTGCGGTCCGCACGTCGGCAAGAGTCTTGTCCAGCACCCTGAGCAACCGGCTGGTGTCGAAGTCGAACCGGGCTGGGCTAAGTTCGAGGGCCTGGCGGCGCACAAGCTTGGCCAGGCTGGGCGGCAGGTCGGCGGCTCGCGGCATCCTGGCTCCGTCCACGAGGATCGGGATGACGCGCACGTTGCGCGTCAAGGCCGCCTCGATCTCCAGGCGCACGAAATCGTCGGGGTCATCGAGGCGACGCCGCCCATCCTCGTTAGTGATCGTGAGCCACTGGTCGCCGATCAGCGCCAGCAGCACGTCGCAGGACCCAACCGCTCCGGTGATTACCTCGACGAAGTCGTCACCCAACTCGATCGAATCGACGTCCTTGAAGACCTGTCCGCCGAAGCGATCAGCCAGCCGGTCAAACAGCCAACCCGCCGGGTAGGCGGTCTCCTCTCGGCGGTAGCTGATGAAGATCCGACCCGGTGATGGACCGGCCGAGTCAGCCATTAGCTCCACCTCCGGGCTGCCGGCCCCACTGCCCAGATAGGGTTGATGCCGAAGAGGCGACGGGGCGGTAGCAGCAACGACGCAGTGCTCGTCACCTGGGTACACCCCCTCCACGCGACAGGCGGCTATGCAAGCTGCCATGTGGCGTACATATAAGTAGAGCACCGTGGAGCGCCCGGAGATACCGATTAGCCGGAGCAACTATGAGCAACGACGCACCGTCCCGGCGCCAGTCGGACAGCCTCGGCCAGGGCCAACACATCGCCGCCGTCTTGCAGACCACAGGGTGGACCCACGCAAAAGTTCCCGTCAGCGCAGGCTCGCCGGCATGGTCCTGCGAGCTGTTCACCGAGAACGCCACCCGATTCGACGACGCCTGAAAACTGGGACTCCTCGGCTTCCCGTGGGTGATCGGATCGCTGTTTCGAACGGATGCGCTTGATTTGTAAGGCGTTGTGGGGACCGTCGGCGGGTTGCAGGACGCGCACGCGTCGTCCTCGTAGGTTTCGGAGCTGCCAAGCAAACCGGAACCCCTTGGAGCGACGCGTGCGCGCCACCACCGCATTCAACAAGATGCTCGCCGTGCCCGGCGCCGACGTGGTCGGCGTGACGTTCACCCCGCAGGGGATCGTGGTCGACGTGCACCGGCGCGCCCGCCGGCTGACCTGCACGTGCGGCTGGTCGACCCGCGCCGTCTACGACCGGACGGTGCGTCGGTGGCGGGCCCTGGATCTGGGTACCGCCGACTGCTCTTGCGGGCCGAGATTCGCCGCCTGGACTGCCGCGGGGCCAGACGCACCGAGTGGAACCTCGCCCGCATGGCCGCCAGGATCGGCCGGCCCAGCCCGCTGGCCCGGGTCCGCCAAGACCCCGCCGCCCAGCTGATCAAACCCACCCGGTGGGCGCTGCTCAACGACCCAGCGAGCTGGACCGAGCAGCAACGCGAGCAGATCGCACAACTGCGCCGCACCCGCCACGTACTGTTCCGCGCGTGGGCGCTCACCGAAGAGCTCCGCGACCTCTATCGGCTCCCACCCGGACGGCGCGCCGACGCCCACCTCGACGCCTGGCTCGCCCACGCCAGCCGATCCCGGATCCCGGCGATGCTCGACCTGTCCCGCACCGTTCGCAAACACCGCGAACACATCTTCGCCGTCGTCGAGCTCGGCGGCCGCGGCCTGACGACGGTGCCAAGGAGCGCCATCCCTCCGTGCAGGCCACCAGGTCTTACCTCGACCAGCTGCGTAAGGTCGTCCGCGCGGGAGAATTAGCAAGCATCTGCTTATCTTGATCTATAAGGTCATTTTAACGTCGAACACTTGTCCGCAATGAAATACAGTTTCATTCTCATCAGAAACAAGACTCGCAAGCCGCTCAGGCGTAAGCCTGACCATTGCAGGACCTGTCTCGTAGTGTCACTATTAGGGCAATGGGGGATGGGGTTACTGCTTATCGCGGCACTTGTAATCGGCCATGGGAACCTGCTGCTCTGGGGGGCACTTATTGCCGGGGGCGCGGGCGCGTCCTATTGGGTATCGCTGCACCGGCATCCGTTCAAAGCCTGCCGATCATGCGGGGAAACGGGCAGGCACAGGGGAACAATGTTCCCCTGCTCTCATAGGCAATGCACGACCTGCGCCGGTCAAGGTCGGCACCGCAGGTGGGGTGTCAACCGGTTCCACGGCGCTGCCACCAAGCTGACATGGGCAGAACGGTCCACCTACGAGGCCCGAACACGGCGCAACGCTCCACGTCCGTGAGAGACTTCGTCAACGGCTTCAGGGCCGCGGAGCGCGCCATGCGCGTGGCGGACGCGGGTGGTCCTTGCAGCGCCGGCGTGCACCAGCATCAGGGCGGCCCAGCCGGACCGGCCGGCGGGTAGCGCCCGCGGCGGTCTGACTCGCTGGTCATCAATGCGGTGCTGGCGCGGACAATGACGGGATCGACTGCCCGCTGGGGTTGCCGTTGTCGTTTGTCGAGTTCGTCACCGCGCACCGTGATGGTCACGCCACCATCCCGACGGACGTGCCCGGCAGGAACCGTCTACACGATCCCGCCGTCATCACTTAGCTGGGCGATGATGCCAGGAGTCCTGCTTACGTACTATCGAGATCAGACGTCGGAAAGCCGGCGGTGGAGCGATGTCCGACGATCAGCTTGGTTACTCAATTGAGCATGGGACTATGCGGTGTGCGAGCGGTCTCTGGCCGGTCCGGATGAGTCCAACTGAGTCCCATCGGGTCCATGCGTCTATAACTGTCCACGGACGTATGACGGACAGGTAGATGATCTAGGAAGCCGCGATTCGGGAGCGCCGTGGCGCAGGCTCGCGCCCTCGGGTGGGTTCCACACAGATGGGAACGAGCACGACCTGCAGGGTCGCCGAGCAAGCCTCGCGACCGAGGCAAGCGTGCGTGAAGGGTGCCACCTCGGCGACACAGCGCCGACCACGACAGATGCAATCCGGCAGGCTGTCGGTCATGGTCGCTCGCACACTGGCTTTTGTGATCCTCCGGCGGTTTCTCGGACTGCTCGGTCTAGGCCCCGCGCCGGATG